>NZ_DBMAHT010000001.1:0-136542 GCF_057866825.1 Mailhella sp. | reverse complement strand
GATATACTATTTTATAATTTAATTACATAAGTAATATCGAATTGTTTTATAAATGTATACTGTTGTATGTTAATATATCATGTAAAAAACAAGGCTATGATACTTCTCATGTCTCGTTCTTGTGCGATATGACAAAGATGAGTATTCAGTCAGAGTCCTTTACCAATCACTCCTCCAATATTTTGATGGCTACGCGTAATCCTTCAGGGGAGAGGTGACTATAGCGTTGAGTCATGACAATACTGGCATGGCCCATGAGTTCTTTGACTTCATAAAGACTTACTCCTCCACCGACAAGCCATGAAGCAAAGGTATGTCTAAGACTATGAAAACATACCCTCAGTCTTGGATCGGATATGTTTTTATTGAACAGTTCATCAGCTATACGTTTGAAGGTATGTGAAGGTTTAGCCATCCTGTTGCCATTTTCATCAGGAAAAATAAGGTTTCCGGTTCTGTTCGCATACCGCTTTGAGAGTACGCTGTAGACGTTCTTTGTCATAAACGCAAATCTGTTGGCCTTGGCTTTGGGATCTCGGATAAACAGCTGGCGTTTCTCAAAGTCGCAATCAGCCCAAGTCAGCGCCGTAATCTCACCAAATCGTAACCCACACTCCATAGACACGATAGCCATGTCATGTATCGTGGGGCTTCGATCTTTCAGTCTGTTCAGCAGTTCATGGGCTTCTTCTTTGCTGAGATACCGTTGCCTTCGATTGTCTCTTTTGGGGAGTATGACTTTTTGAGTGGGAGAAGGAGTACTGACGATTCCTTTATCCATTGCTTTCGTCCATACCTGAGAAATAACGGCCATTGCGTATTTGATGGTCGCCGGTGCTTTTCCCTGTTGAATCATTTTGCATTTTAGACTTTCGAGATCATCCTCCGTGAGTTTGGCAATCGGGATATGGCCAATAGCTGGTTTGATCCAGTTTTTCCAGAGTGCCTTTTCTGATACCATACTGGAGTCGGCTTTATGGAGCTGAGACGGAAGATAGGTATTGGCCCAGAAATCAGAAAAAATAATCTGGTTCCGTTGCTTCTGAAGTTCCTCTTCTTCTTTGGCCTTTCTTTCCGCTTCAGCGATATCCCTTCGTTCCCGTAAGGATCTGGGGCCTTCTCCGAGGCGTTTAGCTTCTTTCAGTCGAGCCAGTTCCACCCGGGCTTTAGCTAGAGTGATTCCTTCCGAGGCCCAACCGAGAGCTTCCTGATACATTTTTCCATCTACGGCAAAACGGAGGACAAAGTAGGCGTCCGGTTTGACCCCATGTTTTCTGGTCGGATGCTTTTTACACCGGATACCTTTTTCGAGTCGTATCCAGGTTTCATCTTTGCTCATGCTTCTAAAACCTCTTGCCCTAATCAAGTTCCCAAGATAGAAGAGTTGTGCCAGTTTTGTGCCAGTTTTTCAAATCCAAGGTAAATTTGTTATGAAAAATCTTATTGTGTAATATGTTGAAATTATATATAAAACAAAATAAGGCGGTATGGAAAAAGAGACGAAAAGAGGGAATGGCATTCAAGAGGCCAAGAGTTCAATTCTCTTCATCTCCACCAGAATTTGAAAAGGCTTTCGGCAAACGTCGAAAGCCTTTTTTCGTTTAATCTTCGTTCGTCTTTTGCGCACAAGATTGCGGGAGCGAGACGGGTATTGCGGCAGACGCATGTTCCGCATAAAAAATAAGGACGCCGGTCGATGATTTCGGAAGCGGAACGGCGCTTTTCGCAAGGCAGGGCTGCCGCGGCGCGTCCGCAGCGTTTGCAGGGGACTTTTCCGGGCCCGTCTCTGCCCGGAGTTCTGAAACTGACGGAAGCCTTTTGCCCCGCGTGAGTTTCTTGGGCGGTTTTCCGACGGCATGAAGCAGAAACGACATTCCCAGCAGGAGGGAACATCATGACGGATGATGCACTGAAGGAACATCTTGTTCGCTACATCGCTTCTCAGGGGCAGGATTTTTCTCTGCCTTCCGGGTTCGTCGTGCCAAGGCGGCTGTCGAGGCCTGCCGTCGTTCTCTGCGAGCATATGTTCGGGCAAGGCCTTCGTGCCGGACAGGAAGGCCTGCTGGACAGACTGAAAAAGGCCATTTCTTCGCCGGACGAAGGATTTTCGGACATGCTTCTGCGCAAGATACGGGAAGCGGGCATGACCAATGCCGAATGCTATCATCGGGCGAAGATTGACAGAAAGCTGTTTTCCAAAATTCTGAGCGACAGACATTACCGTACTGCAAAGAAGACGGTGCTGGCCTTTGCCCTGGCTCTTGAGCTGGATGTGGAGCAGACCCGGGAGCTTCTGGCGCGGGCGGGCTACGCGCTTTCTCCCAACGAAAGGTTTGATCTGGCCGTCGATTTTTTCATCCGCGCCGGTTTGTATGACATCATGAAAATCAACGAGTACCTGAAGGAACTCGACCTTCCGCTGTTCGGTTATGATCCCGACCGTCAATTGTCGCCGGACCGGCGACCTTAATCCGTGCCGTTTCCTCTACAAGGCAGTTAAACAATCAAACGCCTTGAGGAGGTACTATGAACGGCATGACCGAACTTGTCTTCATTCTCGACCGCAGCGGTTCCATGTTCGGGCTGGAGTCCGACACCATCGGCGGATTCAACGCCATGCTGGAAAAGCAGCAGAAGGCGGAGGGAACGGTTCTTCTTTCCACCATTCTTTTCAATCAGGAGAGCGTCGTCCTTCATGACAGGGTGAACGTTCTCGACGTTCCCGCGCTTACCGCAAAGGACTACGAGGTTTCCGGCTGCACGGCGCTTTTCGACGCCGTGGGCGGAGCCGTGCGTCACGTCGGCAAGGTCCATCGCTACATCAGGCCGGAAGATGTGCCCGATCACGTGCTTTTCGTCATCACCACGGACGGCATGGAAAACGCCAGCCGTCGCTATTCCGAGAGCGACGTGAAGCGCATGATTGCCGAGGCCAGGGAGAAGGGTTGGGAATTTCTCTTCCTCGGCGCAAACATCGACGCCGTGGCCACGGCGCGAGGCTTCGGCCTGTCCGAGGAAAACGCCGTGGATTTCGTGAACGACGGCAAAGGCATACATACGGTTTACGAATCCCTTGCCGGTGTCTGTTCGTCGTTCGCCGCTAGGGGCGTCATCGACGGCGACTGGAAGCGGAACATTCAGAAGGACCATGCGCAGCGCTCCCGCACGCGTGAAGGCGTCTCGTCCGATCCTCTGCTCGACGCTCTTTTCCGCACGGTTTACGGCAGATTCGGAAAGCGTTTCTGAGCGCGGCCCCCGTTTCATCATTTTTTCTGTCATGGAGAACGAAACATGGACATGGATACCTTGTTGAACGAGAACGGCATGACCGACGACGGATGCTTTCACATGCTGGTGACTGGGCGTACCGGCAGCGGCAAGTCAAGTCTCATCAATGCGCTGACCGGGCGGAAGCTCTGCCGTGTCGGATGCGGGGGGCCTGTCACACAGGACATCCGCGACTATGTCTGGGACGTCGTCCGGGAGGACGCCGGCGGACGGGAGACCATAAGAACCGTCATCACCGACGTGCCCGGCTTCGGTGAGGACGGCAGACATGAGAAGCGTCAGGCCGCCATGCTGGACAGACTTTCCTCGACGCATCTCATTCTGCTCGTGGTGGGAGCCCCCGACAGGGCCTGGGAGCTGGAGCGCGGGTTCATTCAGGAAGTGCTTGCGCGCGATCCTGATTTTCCCATCCTCGTGGTGGCCAACAAGATTGACCTCATGGCTCCGGTGCGGCAGTGGAATCCCCGCAGCATGGACCTGGAACATCCCTCCAGCGAGAAGGAAAGGAACATTGCCGCATGGATCGAAGCGCTGCGTCGCTCATGCAGCATTCGTGCCCGCAGGCTGTTTCCGGTGTGCTCGGGGGAAGGCTTTGAGGATGCGGAGAGCCGTTACGGGCTTGAGGCTCTGAAGCAGGGCATGGTGGATGCCGTGCCGGACGCCCGGAAGGCCATGCTTGCGCGCATCATGAACGTGAAGTTGGACAAGAATTCCACGGCCGACGGCATCATCTGGGGCGCGGCGGTGTCCGCTTCCGTGGCGGCCGCCACGCCGATTCCCATAGCCGACGTGGCGGCCATCACCACCATACAGGCGGGCATGATCGTTGCGCTGGCGCATACCTACAACTGCACCATGACGCTGGGAACGGCCGCCGGCCTGGTGGGAACGGCAGGCTGCGCCGTGGGAGGCCGCATGCTTTTTCAGGCGATTGTCAAATTCATTCCCGGCCTGGGCACCGTGGGCGGCGCCGTCCTCGGCGCGGCCGTGGCCGGTCCCACGACGCTCGCGCTCGGCTATTCCTTCCGGGACTTTTTTGCCGAGGGCAATTTCCGGCCTACCAGGAAGGAAATTCAGCAGCGCATGGAGAAGAACAGAAAGAAGGCCGAGGCGCAGGCCTCCGCCCTGAACATGGCCGCAAGCAGACGCTCCGGCCGGGGAGAGAACGCATGAACGCACAGCAGATTGCCGACATCATTCTTGAGGCGAAGTCGAAGTTCGACAGTTGCGACGAGGTGCCCACGATTGTTCTTGCGGGACGGACCGGCAGCGGCAAGTCCAGCCTGATGAACGCGATGGCCGGGCGCTTCGTCAGCGAGACCGGGGTGATTCCTACGACGCAGACGCCGGTGGAGCATGAGCTTACGGAAGGCGGGCTGCCGCTTCGCGTCGTGGACCTGCCCGGAGTAGGCGAGGCGGGAAGACATGTGCAGAGACTGGAGCACATGCTCGAATCTCTTGTTCGGGCGCACATTCTGCTTGTGACTGTGCCCTGTGCATCGCGGGATCTTGCGTATGAACGGGAGCTTGTCGGCGCCGTGCAGATGCATTTCGGAACGGCTCTTCCGCTGCCCTGCATCGTGGCGTGCACGAAGATAGACGCCGCAGCTCCCGTCAGAGACTGGAATCCCGTCGCGCTGAACCTCGCGTCTCCGGCTTCGGAGAAGGAAAGAAACATCGTCGCCTGGCTGGACTATGTGGAAAGGACGATGGGGCCGCATATCCGTCAGCCGTTCGGGGGAGCAACGCCGTTTCTGCCCTGCTGCGCGGGGGAGAGCTGGGAAAGAGCGGAAGAGAGATACGGCATTGAGGCGCTGCGGTACAGGATCTATGAAAGCCTGCCCGACGCCGCGCGCACGTATTTCGCCAGGCTTGACGGCGCACTTTGCGACAGGCGTGCGGCGGACATCATTTTTGAACACTCCGTCAGTGCGGCGATGGCCGGGCTGAATCCCCTGCCCGGCATACCCGACGCCCTGTTCATTGTTCCCATACAGATCGGGATGCTCGTCAGGCTGAGCAGGCTGTACGCCAGGCCGTTCACCTGGGATGTGGCCGTCAGGCTCCTCGGGCCTCTGCTGGCGCGTTCGGCAGGCAGAATGCTGGCCTCGCAGCTGTGCAAGTTCGTGCCCGTGGCGGGCTCCCTGGCGGGGGCTGCCGTGGCCGGGGCTCTTACCTATTGTCTCGGCATGGCGTTTCATGCGCTGATGCATGGCGGCTCATGGACGGTAGATGCCGACGTGCTGCTGCGTGAGGTGGAAAAGGTATGGAACGGCATGGACATCGGCGTCTTTCTGAAGGAACTGAAGCGAAGAACGGGCATCACGTTTCCTTCCTGGAAGGGATAGACGCAGAAAACGAAGGGCGGAACCTTCCTTTGCAGAAGGCTCCGCCCTCGCGGATTTTTCCCGGGCTGGTTCAGCACCGTTGCAGGGCTGCTTTTGCGCGGACGGCACAACAGCCATGTCCGCACGGGCCGGGGCTTACTTCAGCGGCATGTTCTCGCGTTCCGTCTTCCACGGATCGGAGACTTCCTTGCTTTCCACGTCGAAGCGCATGGTCATGCGGCGGTCGAGATCGAAAGGCGTCCAGCCGGGCTTGCCCGTGGAGGCAAAGCTCACCCAGGCGCGATGCATGGCGTTCGCCAGCGCATCCGGCGGATTGTCGCCGAGGGTGTTCTTCACACGCTGCGAGTCCTTGTGCAGCGTCTTGAACACGAAGGGCAGATCCACGCTGTGGGCCGCGCCGAGTCTGCCGTTGTAGCAGGGGCTCCTCCAGGCGAAGGAATAGGCCCAGGCCTTGCCGCCGGCCTTCTTCTGGCTTTCCAGCACCTTGTTGGCCGGCATTCTGAAGATGAGGTCGGACTGGAGCGCCGTGAACAGATCGCCGGTGCTGTCGCCGCGACCGGCCTTGCGGTAGCGTTCCACGATGTCGGCGGGAAATCCCGTGGTGTACACGAAGTTCTTGAGCGCGTCTTCGCCTATCTTGTCAATGGCTCCGCTCGGCACGGTGTAGTAGCGCCATTCCTGTTCGGCGGAGCCGACCATGATGTCCAGATCCTTGGCGGCGCCGTCGGCAATGGCGTCCACGGGGCGCTTCATGAGGATGTCGCCGTCAACGTAGGGCTTGAACACGGAAACGTTGCCCTGCAGCATGCGGCCCCATTCGGGATCCTTGGCCTTGGCGGAAGCGAACGCGGAGAAGGTGAGCAGCTTTTCCGGCGAAAGAGCGGCCACGGCTTCGCGGCTGTCTTCAATGCCGTAGAAGGCCAGCAGATCGGCGGCGGCAATGGAAGCCTGCTCGCTGGTGTACTGCGAAATGGCCGAGGGGCTCTGAAGAATGGCGCGCTGGAAAAGGCCCTTCGCCTTGCCGGAGGAAATGAGGGAGGTGATGTGCGTGGCGCCCGCGGACTGACCGAATACCGTGACCTTGTCGGGATCGCCGCCGAAGGCGGCAATGTTGTCCTGCACCCAGCGCAGGGCAAACAGCATGTCGCGCAGGCCGAGGTTGGAGGGCACTCCCTTGATTTTAAGGAAACCGTCCACGTTTACGCGGTAGTTGATGGTGACGAGCACCACGCCGTCCTGCGCAAAGGCCGTGCCGTCGAAGCGCACGTCGTTGTTGTCGCAGCGGATGCTGCCGCCGCCGGGAATATAGACCATGACGGGGCATTTGGTCTTGCCGGGAGCGGGGGTCCAGATATTCAGGCGCAGGCAGTCGCCGCCGCCCAGAACCTTGCCCTTGCCGCCGGGCTGGAGCGGAATGTCGCCGGGCTTGACGGCATCGACGACGCCGTTCCAGGCCGGAACGAATTCAGGCAGGGCCAGGCGGTATTTTCCTTCATAGGGGGGCATGCCGCAGGGCACGCCTCTGAACACATGCACGCCGTCCATGACAAGACCGCGCACGCTGCCTTTGGCCGTTTTGACCACGGGGCCTTCGGTGGCAAAGGCATGGAAGGGCACGGCGCCCGCAAGAAATGCGGCCGCGCTTCCATACAAAAACTGACGTCTGTTCATGTGAAGCTCCTGATATATTCGGTGATGGAAAGGGCGAACATCCGTCCAGGAGAGTGAGGATGATTCGGCTTTCAGGAAAATAAAAAGACGGCAAAAAATAAAGCTCAAAATTTCACATTGTTGTTCTAAGAAAGGCAACAACTTGAAAAAAATATTGATGTTGTGCGCGAAAAAGTCGACCGCGCGGGGAAAGAAGCGCCTGCGAAGCGGCGACCGCACGAGCCGCCCGGGCAGGCGAAGAAGGGGGAACATTGCCGGAATTTCGGCTTGCGGCGGGTGTTTTGGGGCATCGCGTTCCGCGGGGCTTCGGCAGCGCTCCGCGGCGGCGTTTATTTTTTTCGAGGCTGAGGGCAATAAAAAAGCGGGAGACGGCAATGCCGTCTCCCGCCGGAGCTTTTGGGAACAATCCGACTACATGTCGGGAGTAATGACCTCAAGGCCGCCCATGTAGGGACGCAGCACGGTGGGGATGACGATGGAGCCGTCTTCCTGCTGGTTGTTCTCGATGATGGCCACGAGCGAGCGGCCGGTGGGCAGACCGGAGCCGTTCAGAGTATGCACGAATTCGGGCTTGCCGCCGCCCTTGGGACGGAAGCGGATGTTGGCGCGGCGGGCCTGGAAGTCCACGCAGTTGGAGCAGGACGAGATTTCGCGGTAGGTGTTCTGGCCGGGCAGCCAGACTTCCACGTCGTAGGTCTTGGCGGAACCGAAGCCCATGTCGCCGGTGCACAGGGTGATGGTGCGATAGGGAAGTTCCAGCTTTTCGAGCAGGATTTCGGCGCAGCGGCGCATGTTTTCCAGTTCTTCCCAGGACTTGTCGGGATGAGCGAAGCGCACCATTTCCACCTTGATGAACTGATGCTGACGGATGAGACCGCGCACGTCCTTGCCCGCGGAGCCGGCTTCGGAACGGAAGCAGGGGGTGCCGGCGGTGTAGCGCAGGGGCAGCTGATCCTCTTCGAGAATTTCGCCGGCGTGCAGGTTGGTGACGGGCACTTCGGCGGTGGGAATGAGGTAGTAGTCCCAGGCGGGCATTTTGAAGAGATCTTCCTCGAACTTGGGCAGCTGGCCGGTGCCCTGCATGGTGGCGGCGTTGACCATGAAGGGAGGCAGAATTTCGGTGGCGCCGAATTCGGTGGTCTGGGTGTCGAGGTAGAAGTTCATGAGGGCGCGTTCCATTCTGGCGAACACGCCGTGCGACACGCAGAAGCGCGAACCGGCGAGCTTGGCGCCGCGTTCAAAGTCGAGACCGCGGCAGGCCGCGCCCACTTCAAAGTGCTGCTTCGGCGGGAAGGTGAACTCGCGGGGCGTGCCCCAGCGGTGCAGTTCCGGATTGTCGTTCTCGTCGAGGCCGACCGGCACGGAGGCGTCGGGAATGTTCGGCACGCGGAGCATCCACTGATAGACCTTGTCCTTGATCTCGGAAGCTTCGGCGTCGAGTTCCTTGATGCGGTCGGAGAGCTTGCCGAGATCGGCCAGAAGTTCGGAAGCGTCTTCGCCGGCGCGCTTTTTGCGGGCCACTTCGGCCGAGTCGGCATTGCGCTTGCTCTTGAGCGTTTCCACTTCGGTGAGCACGGCGCGGCGACGTTCGTCCATGGCGAGGAAGTCGTCGACGGAAATGTTGGAATGGCGGTCGGCCAGGGCCTTGGCCACCACTTCGGGATGTTTCTGAAGAAGTTTGAGATCAAGCATGGCTGATTTCCTCGAATCTGCGTGATATGCGGTAGGGCGTCATGCCCGGGCATTTGAAAGGAACGAATAGTCTAGCCCGACAGCGGCGGAGCGTCAATCGTGAGCGCAAGAGGCGGCAAGGCCCGGCGGACGCGTCCGTCGGGCCTTTTGTCCTGCATGGATTCGAGGATTTACATGATGCCTACGAAGTTCCACCACGGAATGGCCACCAGGGCGAGCAGCACGCCGCAGATCAGGGTTCGCGCGGCGAGCGCGGGAATGACGTGGGAGAGCGTGACGCGTCCGGTGATGAAGATATAGAGGAAGTACACGGCCTCGTAGGGCAGAATGTACTGATCCACGCCGTACTGGAAGGCGTAGAAGAGCGGCAGCGGATTCATGTTGAGGGCCTGGCCGAGTTCGCCGATGGCGGGGGTGAAGGCGGCGGTGGCGGCAAGGGGCGTGAGCAGGAAGTTGACGACCACGCCGGAGACGTAGGCGATGATGACCGACATGCTTTCGCCCCAGCCCTGGAGCACGGGCAGAATCTGCTGCACGGCCCAGGCGTTGAAGCCCACGGCTCCGCCCACGAAGCCGATGGACATGCAGCCGGTGATGAAGATGAGGAACATGATTTCCAGCTTGCCGATGCTCTCATTGGGCAGAATGTTGATGCCGGGCATGTAGCAGATCATGGCCAGCACGGCGAACACGAACACGGGGTCCACGCCGGTCCAGGGCTGAATCATGAAGGCGAGCACCATGCCGAGCACCAGCACGAGAAGGATTTTTTCCTTGGCGCTGATGGGGCCGAGTTCTCTGCTGCAGTTTTCAATGAAGACTCGGGCGTTTTCCATGGAGGTGAGCTGTTCCTTGCCCTTCACCAGCCAGACGACGCCCATGGACGCCATGGTGTAGATGACGGAGAACAGGGAGCCGTGCCAGGCGTACTGCCAGAAGTCCACGGTGGTGCCGTCCTTGAAGAGCATGGTGAAGGCCCAGATGAAGCTTTCGGAGGTGTGCAGGAACAGAAACTGCGGCGCGGCCGCGGCCATGAAGGCCATGAGAATGATGGCCGAGGACATGCGCGACTTGTGATCGAGCTTCAGGGTGTCCACGATGCCGGAGGCGATGGCGCAGAGCACGACCATGCGGGCCAGAATGGAAGGCAGCACCAGGGCCAGCGCCAGGCCGCCGATGAAGAAGCCCCACACAAGGCCCATGAAGCTGCCGCCCGCGAGGGAGAGGCAGCTCAGCGCAAGGCGTCTGGCAAGTCCTGTTTTGTCCATGGCCTCGCCGATGACCACGGCGGCAAAGGAAATCCAGGGCAGCACCGTGGCCCACGGGCCGAAAATGACTTCCATGGGAGCCACGTTGCCGAGCACGTAGCCGAAGGTGAGCAGCGCGGCCACGCCGATGGCCGGAAACACGTTGAAGGCCCAGGCCAGCACGGCCATGCTGGTCATGGCCATGAAGAGCGGGGCTTTCGGGGAAATGTCGGCGGGCGCGGCGAAATAGACGATGAAGGGCAGAATGAGGGTCAGAGGCCAGCGGAGCATGGGCAGAACTTTCATGGTTCCTCCGGGGTGTGGCGGATGTTCCGGGCTGAGCCGGAAAAAAGTTCACGAAGGGAGAGCGCGTCGGGCCGAGGAGCGTGGACGGGCCGACGCGTTCGGAGCGCGTCGGAGAAGCGGAAGAAAGAAATTCCGTTGAGAAAAGAAACGGCGGACGGCGCGGGCGTTAAACAACGCCATGCCCCGGTTTCCGCAGGGGGAAACCGGGGAGAGGGGGAGGGAAAACTCAGATGAGGCGGTCGCGCCAGGCGGTTTTCACTTCATCGCCTTCCTTCCATACGCGCAGGAACTTGTCGCGCAGGAGCGGGTTGGTGAAGGTGTAGTCGGAGCGGATGTGGCGGCCGCGGCTTTCCTTGCGTTCTCTGGCGGAGATCATGAGGGCCTGACCGAGATCGAGCAGGTTCACCACTTCGGCGGCGCGCATGAGTTCGTGGGCGTCGGTGGCGTACATCTGCGTTTCTATCTTCTTGCGCAGGTCGCCGAGATACTTGATGCCCGCGGTGAGCATGGTGTCGGAGCGCACGCGGTGCGGACCGCAGTCGGCGTATTCGGTCATGATCTGCTGCAGGGCGAAGTTGGCTTCCTGCCACGAAGCGCCCACCTTGCGTTCGTAAATGGCGCTGTAGAACGCCATGCGTTCCTCGGCGTTGTCCGGCGTGCCTTCGGCAAGGGCGAGGGTCTGGTAGTCCGCGGCGTGATGGCCGGCAATCCAGCCGTACACGGCCGCGGCGCCGATGTCGCCGCTGATGTTGCCCATCATGTCGCCGGCGGCGAAGAGTCCGCGCACGTTGCTCTCGCCGTTGATGTCGATTTCTATGCCGTTGGTGACGAGGTTGGCTTCATACTGGCCGAATTCCACGGCGTGCTTTCCGGGGTCGATGCCTTCCTTGTCCATGTAGTCCAGAAGCGCGGTGAGACCTTCGCACTTCATGGCCCAGCGCATGTGTTCGAGATCTTCCTTGCTTGCGCCGGAGCAGTCCATGTAGGCGGGACCGCGGCCGCTCAGCTTGAGATCGGTGAAGGCCGAAGACCACACGTCGCTCGTCATGTCGCCCGTTTCCACGTTGGGCTTCGTGATGAACGGGCCGATGGGACGCCCGTCGGGGTAGCGGTACACGCCTATCCAGGTGGCCTTGCCGCAGCGGGCGAGGAAGCGGGGCCCGGCGTGGCGGTAGGTCTTTTCCATGTTCACGAGATAGGTGCCGATGCGCCAGGCCTGCGCAATGGAGTCGCCGGTGCCGGAGGGGCACATGTTGGTGTTGAACATCTGGCTCGGCGTGGGATCGGTGGTGAACAGGCGGCTCACGTAGCCGGTGGCGGCCACCACGGCCTTGGACTTCACCATGATGAAGGAAGGTTCGTCGCCGGACACGTCGAGGGCCAGCACGCCGGTCACGCCGTCGGCGTTGCGGAACATTTCCAGCACGGGCGCGTGATTGAGAATCTTCACACCGCGTTTTTTCGCCTGTTCGGTGAGCACCTTTTTCTGATTGTGGCCGTCGTACTTGAGGAAGATGCGCGGACGGCCGGGATAGGCGTGTCCTTCAAAGTGATAGTCGCCCGTGGGCTTCATGTTGATGCCCCAGTCGTTCCACATGTTCACGATTTTGGGGCTGGTTTCCAGAAAGCGCATGACGAGCGGCGTGTCGTTGCTGGTGGCGTTCTGGCTGTCCATGAATTCGTTGTACACCACGCTGATGTCGCCGTGCTTTTCGGGAATCCAGCACAGGAAATGATCGTTGCCCGTGGCGCCTGCACCGCTGCGCTTCGTGTTGGCCTTGTCCAGAAGAACGACGCTTGCGCCCTTGTCCGCCGCCGCAATGGCGGCCATAAGACCTGCTATGCCGCCGCCGATGACGGCGACATCGGCTTCATGCTGTTCTTTGAGAGGAATCATGGAGTACCTCCGAGTGTGTTGAGGGGAGAGGGGTGGTCCCGGAAGGGGACGAAGTCGCCGCAAAAGCGCGTTTTTCAGCGCACGGGCAGGTCTTTGGGCTTCAGGGTGTCGGCGTCCACGTACAGGAGCATGTGCGTGAGCGGCAGACGCAGTTCAATGGCGTGGGCCCGGCAGTCCAGCACGCAGGCGTTGCAGTGCCAGCACTCGTAGGGATGTTTGACCTCGGGCGTCTTGCTTGTGGATCTGTTGAAGCTGAACACCTGGAGGGGGCACACGTCGGCGCATACGCCGCAGCCAATGCATTTTTCTTTGTCGATTACCGGGGGCATATTCCTTCTCCTTCGCAAAAATGGAATTCGCGTGGTGGGCGCTGTTCATCGTTGACGCGTACAGGTTTTCACAAGCGGGGAAGAGAAAATATCGCGCACGCGACATTTTGAGGATTTTTCGGGAGAAAAGATAAAAGAGAAAGGAATACCAGCAGGATAGCGAATAAAAAAATTAATGTTTTCCTGCGGAAATAAGATGAGAAGGTGAACTTGCGGCGTATCGCGCCGGGAGGCAGGGGGAGCTGCAAGGCCAATCGGGACGGAAAGGAGTGGCGGCGTTGGGAGTTTGCAGCGCGGAATTTCAGAGAAAGGAGCGTGCGGCAGTCCGAAGTTTTAAAGGAATTATTTCACAAATAAAATTAAATCAGGAAGAGGTGCAGGACGTTCCGGCTTTTTGCAGGGACAGCATGCGCTCCCGGCTGCTCCCGGGCTGTTTTAGGTGTTTCCAGGCGGTGAACAGGGGGGGGGCAAGATGGGGCGGGGCGTGCGCTCAGGCGGTCGTTCATCCGGGCGTTGAGCGGACGTTGAGCCGGGGACGCCGTGCCGGGGGCGGCTGCCGAGCCGGACGTGGAACCGGGTTTTTCGGGAGCTGCAACGGAGAGGCGGTTCTTCCCGGTCGTAGCCCGGAGCCGGTTGTTCCCGTTCGCAGCGCCGAAGAGGCGATTGTTTCCGGCGCTGCGCTGGCGGAGGGCGCGTCTGCTGCACGGAAGAAACCTGCGGGAAATGTGCCGTCGGACGCCGGAGGGAGCGGTGGCGCTGAACCGGGAATTGCGAAAGTCTTTTTCGTCGGGCTGCGGGCCAGAGGGCGGTCGTTGAGCCGGGGCTGCATGGAACATGTGTGGTTGAACGGAGCGGGCGGGCCGGAGGCCTGCAAAAGCGTCCCGGAGCGCGTAAGGGGGCAGGCTCGGAGTTTCTTGCGGACGAGGGGCCCTGCGTTTTCTGCGGAGGTTGCGACCTCCTCCCGGCTTCTGCTCTTTCGGTGCGGCGGGGGCGGCAGTCTCCACGCATCCTGATAGTGGCGGCATCGGCTCTTTCAGCGCGGCGGGGCGCAGCAGGCGGATCTTCGCGCGAGAAAAACGGATGTGCGACTTTTTTTTGGGGGAAAAAGTTGCTCGGCTACATGCCCGCAAGAGCGCGCAGTCTGTCCGGGTCGAGAATGTGGACCCGCCCCCGGCGGAAGCATTCAATGACGCCGTTTTTCTTCAGATACTGGATGGCCCGGCACAATGTGGCGCGATGCACGCCCAGCATGGCGGCGCAGCGCTCCTGCGTGATGCCGAGGGGAAATTCCGCGTCGCCGTGCCGCGTGGCGAGCGAGATCAGATAGCGGCAGAAGCGGATGACGAAGTCATCCATGAGCATGTCGGAAAGAAAGGTGCTGTGGATGAGCGCCACGGTTCCCATCTGCCGCAGGGCGTAGGCGGCGAGGGCAGGGCAGGCGGTCACTCCGGCTTCGTCCTTGAGCACGGTGCCGGGCACGCGCCAGATCACGCTGTTGCGCACGCACTGGTACTGCCCGGAAGCGTCCTTCTGCGTGAGCGCGCAGGCGAGGTTGAAGATGCCGCCGGGCTCGAAGGTCATGAGGGCCCGCTGTCTGCCTTCCAGGGTGTCGAACACGATGCGCACGCTGCCCTTTTCCAGACAGTACATGTCGAGCAGATGCTCGCCGGAAAGATCGATGAACGTACCGGCGCGAAACACGAGGCGCGTGCCTTCGCGGCGGATTTCCTTCCACACGGGGGATTCGACGTCGGTTTCTCCCTGCACCACGGGCACGGCGAAGGGCATGAAGCCGGGCAGGGGCCCGGACGGATGCCGTTCGGAGAAGGAAGTGACGGGCATGAAGGCGCTCCCGGCGGAAAAAGGGACGGATGCAGGCCGGCGCAGATGTCGGCGTTCTTGAGAACAAGCTCTAGCAGGGATGCGGGGAAGAAGGCAAGAGGCGGAAAAAAGCCCCTTTTCGCGGGGGCGAAAAGGGGCTTCGGGGCCGGGCGCGGGCCCGGCCCTGGTCAGACCTGCGGAGGCTGACCGTTAGAAGAGCATCGAGCCCATGATGGTGATGACGGCACTCATCAGTATCCAGGAGAGCAGGATGACGATGGGAGAGGACTTCCAGATGCTCTTGGTGCTGGCCCATTCGTTGCCGTGCAGCAGTGCGGCGCTGGAGCTTGCGGCAGGGGTGAGGAAGGCCAGATGCACGCCCATGACCACCATGATGACCGCCATTTCAGGACCGACACCCTTGTTGCTGCAGTAGCTGAAGATGATGGGCATGAGGGCCACGCCCACGGCGCCGTTGTTAATGAACTGGGTGAGGATGGTGGCCAGAAGACCCATGCACAGGGCGAAGAACAGCGGAGAACCTGCACCGAACAGGGGTTCGAGGATGGACATCAGGAAAGGAGTGATGCCGCTGGCGGGGTTGGCCATGGCGCCGGAGAGGGGCTGGACCATGGCAAGGATGAAGATGATGCCCCAGGCCACGCCGTCATCGACCATGGCCTTGAAGCGGAGCAGCGGCTTGCCGTTGACCTTGATGAAGCACATGAGGCCGACGAGGAACATGCATATGCCGGTGTTGCCGATGCTCTTGAGGAACTTGACGACGGCAAGATTCGCAGGCAGGAAGGCGGGAATGAGCAGCAGGGCGACGAGGGCGAAGAGGAAGCCGAGCACGGACTTCTGCACGCCGGAGAGGGTGAGGCTCTGATCCTTGTCGAGCTTGCTGGCGTCGAGATCGGCGAGCTTGCTCACGTCGGGACGGAAGATGTACTTGCCGATGAGCAGGAAGAGCAGGGAGCAGAGCGCGCAGGCGATGATGGCTATGATCATGTACTTGGCGTAGTCGATGTGCGTGCCGGACATGGTTTCATAGGCGCTCATGACGGTGAGGGCGGCCTGCTTGAAGGGAATGATGGCCATGCCGACCTGAGCGGCGTACACGATGCCGAAGACCATCATGGTAGGATAGCCGTCGCCCTTCTTGTATCCGCACACTTCGCACACGCCGTACAGGATGCTCCAGCCGATGACCGCGGCGGGAGAGGCGCTGGTGAGGCCGCCGAGCAGCATGATGGAGGCGAGGAAGGTGTAGGTGAACAGCCAGGGTTTGCCGGCCACGGCCTTGCGGGTGATGAACCACAGCGAGATGAACTTGGAGAGGCCGTAGTAGTTGATGGTGGCGCAGAACACGAAGATGAAGAACATCATGACGACGATGGGGTCGCCGAAGCTCTTGTTGAGCAGCATGCCGGGCTTCATGCCGCCGATGAGCATGAGCGCGAGCAGACCGGCGATGCTGGGCCAGATGATGTCGATGAAGATCCAGCCGTAGAGCACGCCGAGGAAGATGCCGATGAGGTTCATGCCCAGCGGAGTGAGCGGTTCAATGGGGGACAGCTGCCCGACGCCGAACATGATGACGAGGCAGATGATGGTATGTACGAAGTACATGACGTTCAGTTTCTTGGGAGCAGCGGGAGCAGTTCCGGTGGTAGCAGCCATGATAAGGTTCTCCTGGTGGAAACGGAGTATTAGTGTTCTTCCGAAACGAAGCGGAAATTGTCCTGATAGTACCGCGTGATGGGATGGCGATAGCGTTCGAGGGGAACGCGCTTTCTGCTGAAGGCCATCTTTCCGTCGTCATCGCGCTGAATGAGAATCCAGGCGAGGCCGTCTTCGGCGCGTTGGGGATAGTCTTCGCGGAAATGTCCGGCGCGGGATTCGCGGCGTTCCAGCGAGGCGCGCAGATACAGTTCGCTCACGAGGGCCATGCCGCGCACTTCGCGCAGCTTGAGCAGGTAGTGAGGATCGGCGGCGGCCATGTTCGGCACGTCCTCTTCGCGGATGCGCGTAATTTCGTCGAGCGCGCGCTGCAGGGAGGCTTCGGTCTTCAGGATGGAAACGTCGTAGGGGAACATGGCGGTCTGAATCTTTCTCAGCACGTCATGGGGCGCGAGACCTTCGCGTCCGAGAGGCGCATAGACGGCTTCGGCGAGGGCGTCTATGTCTTCATCCACGGCGTCGTCTTCCACGGGGGCGGCGGATGCGAGGAATTCGGCCGCGCCTTCACCGGCGAGATGACCGGTGACGGACGTGCTCATGAGAGCGAATCCGCCGGCGTACACGCCGGGTTCGGTGCTTCTGGCCGTGCCGGCGGCGAACAGACCTTCAAGGTTGGTGTTGCCCTTGATGCCGGCTTCCATGCCGCCGTAGGAAATGGTCATCTGCGGCAGCCATTCGGTGTTGTCGCGGAACAGATCCATGCCGAGCTTGCAGAGCTTCTCATAGTTCATGAGCTGCCAGCCGTTCTGGGGCTTGAGCAGGATCAGATCGTCGGGATTGATGCGGCTGATGTCGAAATAGATGGGGCCGCGTCCGGCGCGAATCTCCATGGCCATGGCTATGGTGATGAAATGCGGGTCGGTATTCACGCCGAGCACGGGGGAATACTTTTCCATGAAGGGCTCGCCCTTGGCGTTGACGAAGCGCGCGCCCAGGGGAATGAGCTTGGTCTGTCCTTCCCAGCCGAAGTAGCGGGGCATGTTCCACACGCGGCTGAACTCGAAGTCCTTGAGTCTTGCGCCGGCGTTCCACACCATTTCCACGCCTTCGCCGGTGGGGGTGTTCTTGCCGTAGGAGGTTTTCCAGCCGCCCACGCCCGTGGCCGCAATGACGGCCTGCGCGCGGAAGCGGTAGAAGTCGCCGCTTATGGAGTCGAAGCCCACGGCGCCGACCACGCGGCCGTTCTTCTTCAGAAGATCGGTCACCACGATGCGGCCGAGGCTGGTCAGATTGGTCTTGCGGAGCTCTCTCACGAGGCTGCGCACCATGTCTTCGCCGCCGCGGCCCACGAGCTTGGCGGGATACAGCTTGACGTGAGGCAGGCCGCGCTGCGGAATGCTCTTGAGCGTGCCGTCTTCCTTGCGGAAGAATTCACAGCCGTAACGCTGATAGTCTTCGAGGCGTTCATGGGAGCGGCGGAGAATTTCTTCTATCTGCTCCTGATCGCAGAGGCCGTCGAAGTAGTAGATGAAGTCTTCGAGCCAGGCATCGAGGTCGTCGCCGGGCATGACGGCGTCGAAGTCGCCGCCGGCCATGGACATGAGTCCGCCCCATTCCTTGGGGCCCTTGTCCACGATGACGACCTTTTTTTCAGGCATGAGCTCGGTGAAGCGCTTGGCGGCCCACAGGCCCGCGGAGCCTCCGCCGATGATGAGCAGGTCGCTTTCCACGACATGAGTAGTTCTGCTAGGCATGATAGACCTCCTTGTCTCTGAGGTCGTTGCCTTCCACGGCTTCGTACCGGGGACCCGGAAAGACCGGGGGCAGCTTCTCTTTGAACGGATGAACAAAAATGGCTCCGGCGGGGCAAAGTCTTTCACAGACGAAACAGGTCATGCAGTCGTCGGGATACGCGATGAACGCCTTTCCCTGTTCGTTGAGACGAATGGTGTCCAGAGGGCACTTTTGCACGCATACGCCGCAGCCGACACACTTAGCGTCGTCGATATGCTGTATCATTGCCATCGTCCTCGCCAGACGTCCGCCCCCCGGCGGCGCGCCTGGAAAGTTCACGGTGAAAAAGAGAACATCCGGAAATTCCGTCATATTCCAGATGAAAAACCTTTGGCCTTGCGTCTCCGGGGTCTTCCGTCCCCATGGAAAAGGCATTGCGCCGCCCCGGATGCGCAGAAGATGCACTTAAGTTGATAGAAAAATCACATTTTAACCATCGGAAGTCAAATCGATAATTTTTTATTTTCGTTTGATAAAATCACACATCTTCGCACGGCATTGCACGACGGGAGAAAAATGATGTCGATAATCTCAAAGCATGTTTGCGAGCTAGGAGTTTTATTCAATAAAATAGATAGGATATAATATAGCATCAGCAAGAGTGCCCTGCGGCCGCGCCGGCGTTTCCTTGGCCTGACCAGGGCGTTCAGAGCGGAGAAAAAACGCGCAAGCGAGCGAAAAAAGTTATGAAAAAACGAAGGATTTTCAAAAGATACGGCCGGATTGTTCTCTTTGTAACAAGAATCTGACAAAAAGCGCCCTGTCCGGGGGAGTCGGACAGGGCGCCGTTTGCTTGTTCAGTTCGCCGAGGCTCTTACACCTGCATGCGCAGCGGGAAGCGGAAGCCTATGGCGCCGGTGGGGCAGCTCGTGCGGCAGTTGGCGCAGTGCCAGCATTCGTCGCCGTGAGCCACTTCGGGGCGGTCGAGGCCGTTCTCGAGGTGCTTGAGTTCGAGCACGTAGCCGGGGCAGTCGTCCACGCAGGTGCCGCAGCCCTTGCAGTGGCCGCAGTGCATGCAGCGGGCGGCTTCGAGCTGGGCCTGTTCGGCGGTGTAGCCGGCGTTGTTCTCGGTGAAGTCCATGTGGTTGGTGCAGGCCTGTTTCTGAGGTTCGGTCTTCTCGTACTGGAGAATGCCGTAAATCTCTTCCATGGGCACCACATAGGGTTCCTTGGTTCCGGCGAGATCGTCGCGGGCAACGATGGTGTTGTCGTCGCCGATGGCGTACACGCGGGAATTTTCACCGGTCAGATAGGCATGCACGCCGAAGGCGGCGCGACGGCCGTTGCCGATGGCGGCAGCAATGGAGGCGGGGCCGGAGGCCACGTCGCCGGCGGCAAAGATGCCTTCCACGGAGCTGGCCTGCTTGCCGTCCACCACGATCCAGTTGCGGGGGGTGAGGTTGACGCCGGCTTCAGCCATGAAGTCGAGGTCGGTCTTCATGCCCACGGCGAAGATCACGGTGTCGCAGTCGAGGGTGTGTTCGCCGCCTTCCACGGGAACCAGGGTCAGATGACCCTTTTCGTCGAAGCGGCATTCCTTCACTTCAAAGTAGTCCACACCGGCGGTCTTGCCGTCCTTGGTGCGGATGGCGGACATGGTGCAGGAATTGTGGATCTGGATGCCTTCTTCGGCGGCCTGTTCGAGGTCTTCCGCGGGAGCGCGCATTTCACCGGCCTTTTCGAGGCAGACGACATGCACTTCTTCGGCGCCGAGGCGACGGGCCACGAAGGCCGCGTCGAAGCCGACGCCGCCGCCGCCCATGACGACCACGCGCTTGCCCACTTCGGGACGCAGGCCGAGAGAAGCGGCGCGCAGGAACTCAACGGCCTTCACCGCGGTTTCGGAACCGGGGATGGGCAGGCTGTTTTCCTTGGGGGTGCCGGTGGTCACGATGACGGCGTCATGCGCGGCGCGCACGTCGGCGAAGGAGATGTCGCGGCCGACCATGGTGTTCACGCGGGCGCGCACGCCCACTTCGAGGATCCAGCCGATTTCGCGGTCAACGACGTCGCGGGGCAGACGGAAGTCCGGCACGCCGTAGCGGGTCATGCCGCCGAGCACGGGGTTGGCCTCGTACACGGTGACGTCATGGCCGAGAAGGGCGAGGAAGTACGCGGCGGTAAGGCCGGCGGGGCCGCCGCCGATGATGCCGACGCTCTTGCCCGTGGCGGGACGGCGCTTGAACAGCGCGGAGCCGTAGGGGGCGTAGTCGAACACGGCGCGTTCAAGGGCGCGGGTGTTCACGCAGGCGTCGTAGCCGGCGCGGTTGCAGTTGGACTGGCAGAAGTGCGGGCACACGCGGCCGGTAACGCCGGGGAAGGGGTTTTTGGCGCGCAGGTAGCGCAGGGCTTCACCGAATTCGCCCTTTTCCACAAGCGCCTGCATCTTCTGGATGGAATTGCCCGCGGGGCAGAAATGCTCGCACGGCGAGGTGCGGAACTGCTCCTTGAGGCTGTCGCCCATGACTATGGGCAGGGTGATTTCACGACTATATCTAGGCGGCATGATAATACTCCTTGAGTGACTGATCCGCTCCCGGAGAACCGGGAGGGGGGCGTCGGAACGCTGCGCCGACGCCGGGAAACCGTCGCGGGGCGTTGCCGCCCCGGCGGACAGTTTCAGACGGAAAGGGCTCTACAGAAGAGGGGCCTTGCCCCAATGGTACTCGGTGCCGTTCTTGCCCTTGAGGAGAAGCAGGGGCTTCGCCATGTCGGGATTGAGATTGGGGTAATCGGTAATCTTGTACACGCAGCGGCCCGTTTCCTTGCGTTCCATGGTGGCCTTGATGGCCAGTTCGCACACCTTGAGAACTTCGCACGATTCATGGCAGCGCATGAGGTCGCGCAGGGTGTCGGCGTGGAGCTGAGGAATCTGTTCTTCAAGGAAGGTGATCTTTTCCAGAGCGCGTTCCATGCCGGCCATGGAGCGACGGAAGCCCATGTAGTACATCATGACGTTGCGGGCGGCCTCTTCCAGTTCCTGATAGGTGAGTTCCTGATCGTTGCCGAGCGGGGCAAAGATGCTGGACTTCACCTTGGCGGCGAGATCTTCGTCGATCTTGCCGGCTTCGGACATGCCGGAAGCCTTCAGGGCGGCCTGACGACCAGCCTCGAAGCCGCCGCACATGGCGCCGGAGCAGTACAGGAAGATGCTGCCGCAGAACAGGCCGGGCACGGTGGTTTCAAACTGATCGTTCACCGCGATGGTGCCGCCGAAGATGAGTTCGCCGATTTCCACTTCCAGCAGCTTGTGCTGGAAGTCGGTGCCGGTGCAGTCGGCCCAGTCGCCGAAGGTGGCCTTGTCGCCGGGCATGAGGATGTACTGCAGTTCATGCACGACTTCGGGGTCGACATGACGCATGTCCATGTAGAAAGGCGGGCCATTGCCCTCGAGCTGTTCCTGGTAGGTGCCCTGAATCTGGTTGTTGCGCACGCCGTTTTCCCACATGGGGTCGTACTTGCCCATGAAGCGTTCGCCGATGGCGCTGATTTCGTGAGCACCCGAGCTGTTGATGCCGTTCATGCCGGGGCAGCCGTAGCCCTTGGGCTCCATGGTGGCGCGCTGATAGGTGTCGAGTTCGGTGACGGCGGCGCCGGCGTCATAGCCGAGCACCACGCCCGCACCCGTGTTGTAGGGGTACATCCACACGTTGTAGGGGTTGTGCGTGGAGTTGTTGTAGCCGCGGGTGGAAGAGCGGCCCTGAGCGGACACCACGGTCTTGGCGCGGATGATGACGTACTCGCCGGTGGACACGTTCCAGCCGATGACGCCGCAGGCCTTGCCGCCGTCGGTAAGGATCTTCATGGCCATGATGCGGTCAAGGACATGGACGCCGGAGTCGCGAACGATGCGTGCCATGACGCGCTTGATGGTCATGCCGTTGGCAATGTGAACCCACCACGTGCCGGGCTGACCGAAGCCCTGGGTACGCTTGTAGGTTCCGTCGGGGTTCTTGCTGAACTGCACGCCGCGGTCTTCGAGGCGCTTCAGCATGTGGTACATGTGATTGTACCAGCCGTTGACGATCATGGCGGGGGAATAGCCGGTCAGAGGCTTGGAGTAGAACTTCACGAGATCGTCTGCGGTGTCGAAAGGCGCGCCTTTTTCGTTCAGGACGGCCATGTAGTGGTCGTTGCCGCCACCAATACAGCCAGAACTTTCCAGCTTGCCTTTATCCAGCAGCACGACATCCAGACCCTGCTCGCGGGCTCCGAGGGCCGCGCCGCAGCCGGACGCGCCAGAGCCGATGACAAGCACGTCCGTTTCGATCAGCGTGCCAAGCGGATGAGTTGAACTTTTCATGACTCCTCCCTGATTCTGAAAATACATCGGATGGGAAAGAGAGCGCGGCTTCGGGCGGGGACAACGGAATGGGGGCCGCGCCGGAATCATTCCCGTCGTGTCAATGATTTCACAAAAAAGACTTCTATTGTCAAATCGAAAAAAAATTTTTATTGTTTGATAAAATCAAACATTAACACGACGACTCGCTCGAAGTCCGGGGGAAGATGCCATGATTGAAGAATTGGGAGGCGATTTTTTCCAACATTTACGCGGGTTTTACTTCACCGCCAAGACGGGAAGCATACGCAAGGCGGCTCAGCTCATGAATCGGAATCCTTCCACCATCAGCTGGCAGATCAGACAGCTCGAACAGCAATTAGATACAGTGTTGTTCGATAGATACATGAAAAGGCTGCGTATTACTCCAGAAGGTGAAAGATTGCTCTCGTGGACTATTTCCACCTTCGAGCTTTTGCGCAGCATGAAGTCCGACATCAGCTCGCCGTCGGGAATCCTGCGCGGAACGATCACCATTTCCAGCAATTTGCCCTTTTCTGCACGAGCGGTGCGCATCATTGCCGCGTTTCGTCGGGAACACCCTGAAGTTCGTATTAAAATTCGTCGCGCACTGCCGTACGAAACCGTGGACGACGTGGTCAGCTCCCGCGTGGATTTCGGCCTGACGGGCGTGACCAGAGAACCTCCGAACTGCGTTCTTGAGGAGCTTTTCACGTCACAGCCTCTGCTTATCGCCCGAGAGGACAACGATTTCCATCTGCCCGAGCGTCCCACGGAAGAGGATCTCATCCGTCTGCCGTTCATTTCCTTCCTGGCCGAGAACATGGAAGAAGGCGGCGATCCGTACTTCGACACGTCGCTTGCGTCGCTTTCCCAGCCGCTGCAGACCGTGCTCAGCGTGAACAACTATCATCTCATGCTGCGCTACGTGAAGCAGGGCATGGGCGTGGCCGTCATGGACGAGCTGTGTCTCATGGCCAGCAAGTACGGCAATCTCGGCGAGGGGCTGCGTTCGTATCCGCTGGACGGCATTCTGCCGCAGGTTCACAACGGCATTCTGCTGCGTCATCACAAGCATCTGAGTCCGCAGGCCGCCGCGCTCATCGAAAAGATACGCACCGAGCTCAAGGGCGATCTCGGCGGTGCTGAAAAGCAGGTGACTGCGGCAGCCGCGTACAAGAACGCGTGAAGACACGGCAGGGCGTTTCTGATGAAGAAAGGCCTGCCGGGGAGTGTTTTTCCGGTTGCGGCCGGGCCTGCGCGTTTTTTCTCCGCGCTTGACCGGAGGACGGGCAGGCCGTAAGGTTTTCGTGAATTTTTCTGTACCTGACGGGCCCCGTTTCGGGCCTCATGATCTGCCGCGTTCTTCCTGCACGAACGCGGCCCGGAGCGGATACATTATGGCAGCAAACGCATCCCTCGCGGCCCTGTACCGGCCGCAGACCTTTGCCGAGGTGGTGGGGCAGGACATGGTGAAGTCCATTCTTTCCCGCGCCGCCCGCGAAGACCGCGTGGCCCCGGCCTACCTTCTCAGCGGCACGCGAGGGGTGGGCAAGACCACCATAGCCCGCATATTCGCCAAGGCGCTGAACTGCGAGCACGCTCCCACGGGCGAACCCTGCAATCAGTGCGAGGCCTGCCGCCGCATCACGCAGGGCAACTTCGTGGACGTGGTGGAAATAGACGGAGCCTCCAACCGCGGCATCGACGACATCCGCCGCCTGCGCGACGCCGTGGGCTACGCGCCGCTGGAAGGCCGCTACAAGGTCTTCATCATCGACGAAGCGCACATGCTCACCAAGGAAGCCTTCAACGCGCTGCTCAAGACGCTGGAGGAGCCGCCCGCGCGCGTGACCTTCATCATGGCCACCACGGAGCAGCACAAGTTCCCGGTGACCATCGTGAGCCGCTGTCAGCATTTCGTGTTCCGTCAGATTCCCGAGGCCACGCTCGAAGCGCATATCTGCGACATTCTTCAGCGCGAGGGGCGTCCCTTTGAAAAGGAGGCCGCGCATCTCATCGCCCGCCGCGCGGCGGGCAGCGTGCGCGACTCCATGTCGCTGCTCGGGCAGGTGCTGGCGCTCGGCTGCGCGCCGGACGAACCGCTTACGGCAAAGCAGGCCCGCGAAGTGCTGGGGCTGGCCGGTCAGGAAGTCATGGACCGCCTGCTCGACGCGCTGGCCGGTCAGGACGCCGCAGCCATCGCCGTGCTCGTGCGCGAACTTCTGGCCCAGGGCGCGGACATGGGCTTTTTCCTGCGGGAACTGTGCAGCCTGTGGCGCAATCTTTTTCTCATCAAGCAGGCGGGCCGGGACGCCGCAAAGGAACTCGACATGCCCGAGAGCGAGCAGGAACGGCTGCTCTCCATGGCGTCGCGCTTTTCGTTGACCTACATTCACGCCGCGTGGCAGATGACGCTCGATTCGCAGCGCCGCATTCTGACCAGTCTTGAGCCTTCGGCAGGCCTTGAGCTTCTTCTGCTGAATCTCGCCATGCTTCCCCGCCTGCTGCCGCTTGAAGAACTGGCGCCGATCGCTGCGCCCGCGTCCGGCGGCGTTGTGACGCCGCAGGGTTCCGCGCCGCTCTCTGGAGGCGTGACCGGTTCGGCTCCGGCGGCCTCATCCTCGTCTGCATCTTCCGCGCAAAGCGCTGCGCCGCGTCCGGTCGTCGAACCTGTCGCCTCGCCCGCGACTTCTCCTGCACCTGCGGAGCCTCCCGCGCCGGTGCAAAGCGCCCCGTCGCCGTCCTTCGCCCGCCGCGCGCCGACCTCCGCATCCGTTTCCTCGCCCGCTTCCGCTCCTGCGTCTTCTCCCGTGTCGGCCGCGGCCCGGGAAGCCGCTCCGGCCCCTGCGGCAGAGCCTGCGGCGGAGCCTGCCCCGCACTTGACGGAAGCGCCGAAACCTGCTGAAACTCGGGCTCCGGCCTTCCGGCGTCCTTCCGCGGCGTGGAAGGACGTTCCGGTGGATACTTCCCTGACCTGGGACACCTTTCTCGACGCCTGCCGGGACAACCACGACATTCCTCTGCCCATGCTCCGTCAGGTCACGGGCGAGGTGCGGGGCGACTGGCTCGTGCTTCAGGCGCTCTCGCAGGTCATCGGGCAGCAGCTTCAGCGGCCGGAAAAGCTCCGCGTGCTGGAGTCGCTGGCGGCCTCGTGGGCGGGACGTCCTTTGCAGATAGCCTTTCGTCCTCCGCAGAGGATCGTGCGCACCGAGGCGGAACTCAAGGAAGAAGTTCAGTCGCATCCCGTCATCAAGAAGTTTCAGGACGCCTACGACGCCCGACTGGTACGCTGTACCCCCATCAACCGATAACACGGCGGCAGAAGGGCTGCGCGCCCCCGCCTTTCAAGGAGACATGGCATGAAGAACATGAACGACCTGCTGCGTCAGGCGCAGGTGATGCAGAACAAGATTGCGAAGCTTCAGCAGGAAATGGCCGAGAAGGAAGTGGAAGCTTCCGCCGGCGGCGGCATGGTGAAGGTGGTCATGAACGGCCGTCAGGAAATGAAGTCCATCACCATCGACAAGTCGGTGCTGGAAAGCGGCGACACGGACATGCTGCAGGATCTCATCATCACCGCGGTGAACGAGGCCGTGCGCATCGGCCGCGCCAATCTCGACCGCGAAATGGCCAACATTTCCGGCGGCATCCATCTGCCGGGCATGTTCTAATCGCTTTTCGCGCTGCGGCTTCGGCCGTCGGCGCAGCATCGCGCAATTTTCGGCGGACGCGGGCATTGCCCGCGTCCGCCTGCGTTTAAACGCGCATCCGAAGCGGCGGGCAATCGCAGACGTTTTTTGCAAAAGTCGACGCGTCCTGCCTGCCGCATCCGCTGCAACATATTTCGCCGCGTGCGCGTTCACCATATCCGGCGCGCCGCAGACAGAACGTTTGCCGCATGAGCGTTTCTCCTCTGGGGCGCGTCGCGTGCCGCCCGTTCCCGCGCTCGGATATTTTTCAACGTGCTTTTCCGCGGCGCGGAACGCTTTTCGCGCCTTGCCCGCCATATCGGCGCGCGTCGGGCATTTTTCTTTTCTTGTCGGCAGGAAGGAAGTCATCTAGTATGATGAAAACTGTCCCTGGAGGATGCCCATGTCGTATCGGGTCACCCTGCTGCCGCTGCTTCTTTTGTGTTTCGTCGCCACTGCCGCGTTCGGCGCGTCGGAGTCGTCGCCCGCCTTTGTCCGCGTTGTGGTTTCGCCTCCGCCGGAAGGAAATGCGCCGCTCACGCTGCTGCTCGATTCCGACGAGGCTTTGTGCAAAAAAGCCTACGGAGAAGAGTGGGCGGGCCGCTGCTTCGCTTCTCCCGGCAGGGAGGGCGAAATCGTGCGCGGCGCGCATATTTCACCCGACGTGCCCGGCGAATGGCGCTGGGACGACGGCCGCACGCTTTCCTTCCGACCGAAAAAGCCGTGGCCTGCGGGGCGGAACTTTGAAGTTTCTCTCGGAAGTGTGCCGCTGCCTTCGCGCGTGAAGCTCTCTTCCTCCCGCGTGAGCTTTGCCACGCCGCCTCTGGCGCTGCTCGACCTGAACGCCGACGTGTGGATAGATCCCGATCCCGGCGGCGAGCGGGCCGTGACCTTCGACATGCGCTTCACCACGCCGCCGGATCGCGCGCTGGTGGAGCGGGACATGCGCCTTGAGGTTTCCGACCCGGCGCTGAAAATAGGCAGGCCGGAATTCGTCTGGGGTGAGGACGGCAACTGCCTGGTCCGGGCCCGCGTGCTTGCGCTGGGAAGCATGCCCGCCGTGACGGCGTTTTCTCTTCCCGGCGTGGCCGGGGAGGTGCGCGCGAAGGGCGCGCGCTGGGTGATTCCCAAGGGCCGGGAAACGGCCCGGGCGCAGGTGACCGTACCCGGCTCGACCACGATTTTTTGCGTGAAGAAGGCGTCGCTGGAATCTTCGCGCGACGAGCGTCTTGCCGGCGAGTACCGGCTGAATCTGGAAACGAGCCTGCTGGTGCGTCCCGACGAGCTCATGCACTCCATGAAGGCGCTGCGCCTGCCCCGCGCGCTGAACGAGAATGCCGTGTCCGCCACGGTGTGGACGGCGGCTCCCGTCATCGACGAAGAAACGCTCGCCCGCGCCGTTCCCGTGGCTCTTGAGCCTTTGCAGCAGGCCGACGTGCCTTCCGGCAAAATAAGTTTCCGCGTGAAGGCGGAGCCGGAGAGCTATCTGCTTTTCTATCTGCCGCAGGGCTTCGGCCCTTCCCGCGAATACGCGCTCTCTTCGCCGTGGCATGAGGTGTTCCATGCCGCGCCGTTCCGGCCGGAACTCGATTTTCTTCAGCCCGGCAACGTGCTCGCGCTCGGCGGAAGCCGCAGGCTGGACGTTCATTCCAGCGGCCTTACCGCCATCCGCTGGCGCGCTTCGCGCGTGCTCGACTCCTATCTGGGGCTGGCGGCCGCGCAGCCTGCGCCGTTCACGGCCGCGGGCATTCCCTTCGACGTGCTTTCCGATTCGGCCTCGGGCGAAATTTCCCTGCAGCGCACCGAGCCCGGCGTGCCGCAGTTTTCTTCGCTTGACGCGACGCCCATGTTCAGAAACGGGCGCGGCCTTGCCTACATTGAGCTCACGGGCATGGACGGCGACAGGGAAGTGGCTTCGGCCTCGCGTTTTCTGCTTTTGACCGACATGGGGCTCATCGTCAAAAAAGGAGCCGCGGGCGGGCGCGACGTGTTCGTGTGTTCGCTTTCCGGCGGCTCTCCGGTGTCCGGGGCCGTGGTGCGCATTGTGGGCGTCAACGGTCTGCCCGTGGCCGAGGCCGTCACCGACGCCGAGGGTCGCGCCGTGTTGCCTTCCGTGTCCGGTCTGGAGCGGGAGCGCCGCCCCATCGCGATTACGGCATGGAAAAAGAGCGCAGGCGGCGAGGACATGGCCTGGCTGCCTCTGGCCGACGAGAGCCGCGTGGTGGATCTGTCCCGCTTTTCCACGCAGGGGCAGACCAGCGAGGCCGACGGCGTGAACGCCTACGTGTTCAGTCAGCGCGGCATGTTCCGTCCCGGCGAGACGCTGCGTTTCGGCGTGCTGGTGAGACGGGGCGACTGGAAGACGCTTCCTGCCGACATGCCGCTTTTTGCCGAGCTTGTGGATCCTTCGGAACGCACCATGTTCCGGCGGCTGTTCAAGGTGGGGGCCGACGGCATGGCCGAGGTGAGCTGGCAGGCGCCGGAAAGCGCGGCGTCGGGCCGCTATCGTCTCGACGTGCGCACGCCGGACGCCCACGGCATGGACGTGGTGCTTGGTTTGGCGGCGGTTCGGCTGGAGGAATTTCAGCCCGACTCCATGGCGCTTTCGCTTTCTCTTCAGCCTGCGCCCGGCCGGGGCTGGCTGGAGGCGTCGAGCGCGAGCGCCGCGGTGACGCTCCGCAATCTTTTCGGCATGCCTGCGGCGGACCGGCGGGTGCGCGCGCAGCTTTCGGTGTGGCCCACGGCGCTTTCCTTCCCCGGATATGAGGATTTTTCCTTCCACGACGCCATGCCCTACAAGGGCTCGCCGCTCACGCTGGAACTGGGCGAGACGCGCACCGACGCCGAAGGCCGCGCCGTGCTGCCGCTGCCTCTGGACAAGCTGCGCGGCGGCACGCTGCGCTGCCGGCTTCTGGTGGAAGGCTTCGAGCCCGGCGGCGGGCGCGCGGTGACGGAAGAGAAGGAATTTCTTGTGTCGCCGCTCGGCTGCGTGCTCGGCTTCCGTCCGACGGGCGCAGCCGGTAATCTGGATTTCATTCCCGAGGGCGGCAAGGCCGCGCTGGAATTCGTGGCGCTCGGGCCCGATCTTGCCCCGGCTGATCCCGGAGAAGTGTCGTTCCGGGTGTCGGCGAGGCGCTACGTGACGTCGCTCGTCACGGACAGGGACGGCCGCTACCGCTACGAGGACACGCCCGTGGACAGCGTGATTGCCGAATCGCGCGCGGCCTTCGGCAGCGACGGGCGGGCCCGCTGGACCGTTCCCACCGGAACGTGCGGCGAATTTCTGCTGGAAGTGCGCAACAGCCGGGGGCTTGTCATGGCTTCCGTGCCCTTCACCGTGGCCGGCAACGCCGATTTGCGCCTTGCCGGGCTCTCCGCGCTTCCTTCCGGCTCGTTGCGCATGCATCTGGAAAACACTTCGGGCGCTTCCGGCGGACGCATCCGGGCGTTTATTTCTTCGCCCTACGAGGGCGCGGGCCTCATCACTCTGGAGCGCGACAGCGTGGCGGCGTGGCGCTGGTTCCGTGCGCCTGCCGGGGACAGCGTGCAGGAAATAGAGATTCCGCGCGACTTCGAGGGACGCGGTTACGTGAGCGTGTCGCTGGTGCGCTCGCTCTCTTCGCCGGACGCCTTCATGAATCCCTACGTGTTTGCCGTGTCCCCCGTTTCCGTGAACGTGGAGCGGCGCGACATGCGCCTTCGCGTGGAAACGCCCCGCGATCCGGTGCTGCCCGGAAGCTCCATTCCGGTGACGGTGGAATCCGGCCGGGCCGGGCGGGCGCTGCTTTTTGCCGTGGACGAAGGCGTGCTCAGGCTGACCGCCTTCCCCACGCCCGATCCGCTGCGCTACCTGCTGAACGACAGGGCGCTGGAAGTGGAAACGCGTCAGATGTTCGATCTGCTCATGCCCGATCACGGAACCTTCCGCATGCCGGCGTTCGGCGGCGACATGGGCATGGCCGGAAGCCGCTTCCACAATCCCTTCAAGCGGCGGAACGAGCCTCCCGTGAGCTGGTGGTCAGGTCTTGTGGATCTCGCGGCCGGAACGAACCGTTTCGACATTCCTGTGCCGGGCTATTACAGCGGCACGGTGCGGGTGATGGCCGTGGCGGCCTCGCCGGATGCGGCGGGCAGCGCCTCGGCCGAGGCGACGGTGCGCGGGTCGGTGGTCGTGACGCCGCAGCTTCCGGCGCAGGCCTCGCCCGGAGACAGATTCGAGGCGGCCGTGGCCGTGGCCAACAACGGAGACGGGCCGCTTCACGCGACGCTTTCGGTGAAGACCGACGATGCGCTGCGCCTGATCGACGCGCCGCCTTCCGAAATCACGGTGGCGGCGGGCACGGAAACGGTGCTGCCGTTCCGTGTGGAGGTTGCGGATCGTCCGGGCGGCGCGGAAATTGCGTTCACGGTGGCGGCCGACGGCGTGAACGTGACGCGCTCAGGCTCGCTGTCCGTGCGTCCGGCGTCGGCGCTGCGCGCAAGCGCAAAGGTGGGCGTCGCCACGTCGTCTACAACGCTGAGCACGGGACGCACGCTCTATCCCTACGGGGCCGAAGGTTCGGCCTCGGTTTCCGCGCTGCCTCTGCCTGCGCTGCGGGGCCTTGTGCGCTATCTCGACGCCTATCCTTACCCCTGCGTGGAGCAGCGCATCAGCCGGGCCATGCCGTACGCGCTTTTTCTGAAGCGTTCCGCGCTGTTTGCGGAAAGCGGCAATGCGGATGAGGCGCGCCGGATTGCACGGGAGAGGGTGGACGACGCGCTGCGCGCCGTGGAATCCTCGCTCAGCTGGCGCGGCGTGTCCCTGTGGCCCGGAGAGGAGCCGGATCTTCTGGTGACGGCCTATGCCGCGGACTTTCTGCTGACGCTTCAGGAATGCGGCCTCTCTGTGCCCGGCGGCATGCACACAAGCGTGTTCAACGCGCTGGAGCGTGCGGCGGACAAGGTTCCCGCCTCTCTGGAGGAGAGCCGCGAGCTGGCCTACGCGCTGTGGGTGCTCACCCGCGAGGGACGCATCACCACGCAGGCGCTGGAACAGCTGCTGCTCCGTCTGGAAGATTTTCCCGGCTGGCAGCAGGATGTGACGTCCTCGCTCATTGCCGCGTCCGGCGCCGTCATGCGCATGAAAGATGCGGTGCTGCCGCTTCTTGACCTGTATCGGAAGCCGGGGACGGAATTTCGCGCAACGCGGCTGGACGCTCTGGCCGCGCTCAGTCTGCGCGCGTCCGTGCTGGCGAGGCATTTCCCCGACCGTCTGGACAGGGCGCGGGAAGAGATTGTGGAGGAACTTTTCGACGCGACGAACGGCGGCCGGTACGTGACGCTTTCCGCGGCGCTGGCCGTGCGGGCGCTGTTCGACATGGAAAAGGCCGCGCCCGTGCCGGAGGGCGTGTCGCTGCGCTGCGCGGAGGTGCAGCCCGGCTTCGCTCCGGGCGACGGGCAGCCGCAGACGCTGGAAAACATGCTCACGCTGTCGGCTCCCGGCTGCGCCTCCTACGCGCTCGACGTTCCCGCAGGCGGACAGACTCTGTACTGGGAGGTTTCCGATGCGGGCTTCGACCGCAAGGCGCCGGAAGGCGCGCTTTCCGAAGGCATGGAGGTGACGAGAACCTATCTTGACGCCGAAGGGCTTCCCGCAACGAAGATCCGGCAGGGCGACCTTCTCACGGTGAACGTGACGGCGCGCTCCTACGGCGGTCCTCTCAAGGACGCGGTCATTGTGGATCTTCTTCCCGGCGGATTTGAAATGGATCTTTCCTCTCCCGTGAGCGCGTCGGACGCTTCGTCGGAAGGGTTGATCGTCGATCGCAGGGAGGATCGGATGATTCTCTTTGCGCCGCTTGAGTCCGAGCCTTCCGTGTTCACCTACCGCATCCGCGCGGTCAGCCGGGGAACCTTCACCCTGCCGCCCGTGCAGGCGGAAGACATGTACCGCCGCGACGTTCGGGCCTTCTCCTCGGGCGGAACGGTGAATGTGGAATAGCAGGCGGGGCTTTTCCTTCCCTGGGGGAGGGAGAAGCCCTGCGGCGGGAGTCGGCATGCGCTTTGTGGTGTGGAAAGTCGTTTTCGGCCTGATGGTGCTGCCGCTGTTTCTCTTCTGGCTCTGGCTTGCGGCCGCTCCGAAGCCGCCGCTTCTGGACGGCGTGGATTTTTCGCCGCTGGTGCTGGACAGGGAGGGAGAGCCGCTCCGCATGGGCCTGACGCGCGACGAGAAGTTCCGGCTGCGCGTGCGTCTGGACGAAATTGCGCCCGAAGCCGTGAACGCCGCGCTCCGGTACGAGGACAGGCATTTCTACCGGCATCCCGGCGTGAATCCGTTTTCCATGCTGCGGGCGGGGCTCTCCATGCTGGGCGGCTCGCGGCGCATGGGCGGCTCCACCATCACCATGCAGGTGGCGAGGCTGCGGCTCGGGCTTTCCACCACCCCGGTGGCGGGCAAGCTTGAGCAGATGGCCCGCGCGCTTCAGTACGAATACCACTACGAAAAAAGCGAGATTCTCGAAGCCTACTTCAATCTTGCGCCCTACGGCGGCAACGTGGAAGGCATCGGCGCGGCCGCTCGGGTGTACTTTCACGTTTCGCCGTCGCGCCTGTCGTTTTCCGAGAGCGCGGCGCTTGCCGCCGTGCCGCAGAATCCCGTGCGGCGCAGTCCGCTGAACGGCCCGGATTTCGAGTCCGCCCGCGCCCGCATGGTGCGTCTTGTGCTGCCGGGGCGGGACGCCGGGGAGAAGGGCGGAGCGCTCGGCCTGCGCGGTTCCGGCGAGGGGAAGCTCCCGCCGCTTCGCGTGTACGCGCCGTCCTCGCTGCCTTTTGACGCGCCGCACGCGTCGAGCGAACTTCTGCCCCTTTCCCGGGAAGGGCGGCCCGTGCGCTCCTTTGTGGACAGGCGTCTTCAGAAGATTCTGGAACGGGCCGTGCAGGGCTTTGCCGCGCGCGGCAGAAGGTACGGGCTGAACAACGCCTCCGCGCTGCTCATCCACTGGCCGAGCATGGAGATCCGCGCGCTGGTCGGTTCGGCGGACTTTTTCAGCAGCGCCATTTCCGGGCAGGTGGACGGCACGAACGCCAAACGTTCCCCGGGCTCCACGCTCAAGCCCTTCATCTACGCTCTGGCCCTCGATCAGGGCCTCATTCATCCCCGCACCCTTCTTGAGGATTCGCCCCGCAGCTTCGGCGGCTACGATCCGGAGAACTTCGACCGCGTGTTCCGCGGGCCGCTCCCCGCCGAGGAGGCGCTGCGCTCAAGCCGCAACATTCCGGCCATTCTGCTGGCCTCAAAGCTGCGTCCGGGACTGTTTTCCTTTTTGCAGCGGGCGGGCGTGGAGTTCGCCTTCAGCGAGGAGCACTACGGCCTCAGTCTGGTGCTCGGCGGCGCGGAAGTGACCATGCGCGAGCTCGGCGGCCTCTACGCCATGCTGGCGAATCGTGGCGTGTGGCGTCAGAGCCGGCTTTTTGAAGGCGAGAAGACGCGTCCTGCCGTGGCGCTTCTGTCGCCGGAAGCGGCGGTCGTCACGCTGCGCATGCTGGAAGACGGCGCGCATTTCGTGCGCACTTCCTCCGGCCCGGTGCCGCTGCGCTTCAAAACGGGCACGTCCAACGGCTTTCGCGACGCGTGGACGGCGGGCGTGGTCGGCCCCTACGTGCTCGTGGTGTGGGCGGGCAATTTCGACAACCGCGCCAATCCGCTGCTGGTGGGCGGCGAGGTTGCGGCTCCCCTTTTTGCCGACATCGCCCAGGCGCTGGCCTTTGCCGAGCCCGATTTCGCCGATCTGGTGCCGCGCATGCACGAAGGACTCAACATCACGCGCGAAAAGGTGTGTACGGCCACGGGCGACATCGACACCTCCCTGTGCCGGGAAACGACGGAAACCTGGTACATTCCCGGCCGGTCGCCCACGCGCTCCTCGGGCGTGTTCCGCACCATTCTCATCGACAGGGAAACCGGGCTTCGCGCCTGCGAACCCGTGCCGGGACGCACGGAGGAAGTGGTGTGGGAATTCTGGCCTTCCGATCTGCGGGCGCAGTTTCTGCGCGCCGGCGTGGTCAAGCCTTCGCCTCCGCCCTTCGGCCCGGGCTGCGGGCAGACGCCTGTTGCGGGAACGCCGCCGCGGGTGATTTCTCCCAAGGAAGGCGTGATCTATCAGCGCCGTCTTTCGTCGCCCAAGACAACCGGCATTGCGCTGACGGCGAGCGCGGACGCCGACGCCAGGGCCGTGTTCTGGTTTGTGAAGGAGCGCTTCATCGGCCGCGCCGCGCCGGGCGAAACGCTGCTCTGGCAGCCGGAGGACGGCGTGCATGAACTGCGGGTGGTGGACGATCGGGGCCGCGCCTCGTCGCAGAAGGTGACGGTGCGCACGCTGCCGTGAGCGAGGGCGGCGAGTCCGCGCTTTTCGGAAAGCCTGGACGCCCTTGCCAGCGCGGCGGGAAAAGGCGCGCGTTGGGCACACCCTGCCGTGCGGCGTGCTGCCCGGCGAGAGCAGGCGCCGGGCCTGCGCTGCCCGGTTCTGCTGCGCCGATTTTTGGATTTTCTGGAAATGGCGGGGCAGGGCTGTCGAACAAAAGCTCTGCTCTGGCCGGGCGTCGGATGCCTGAACAGCGCCGGGCGGGCCTTGGCCGCGTCTAGGCCTTTTTTTCTTTCGGGTGGCAGCGCCACGGCCCCTTCCACGGGGGCGCGAGCTCGAAACGCTTCGTTTCGCCGCCGGGAAGAGGCAGCACAAGACGGAAGGCATGCAGTTTCAGGCCTTCGCGCGGTGCGGCTTCGGTGTTGCCGTACCACGGATCGCCCACGATGGGATGACCGCGCGAGGCAAGCTGCACGCGTATCTGATGCGTGCGGCCGGTGATGAGACGGATGAGCAGAAGCGTGTGGGCGCGGCCGCGAATCGTGCGTTCCTCAAGGGGCGTGACCACGCAGCGGGCTTCCCTCGCTTCGTCGCTTTCCGCATGAGCGGAGGCCTTCACGCGCTGCTCGCGCCTGTCGCGGGTGAGAAAGTCCCGCAGCTCTTCGGGGCCGCGCTTTTCCCAGCTTCCTTCCACCCAGGCCAGATATTCCTTGTGCGGCCTCTCTTCGCCCCGCCCCGCGAGCGCGTCCGTAAGCAGACGCACGGCGGCGTAGGTCTTGCCCGCCACAAGAAGCCCGGAGGTGTCCTTGTCGAGCCGGTGGACGGGCGCAGGCACGAAATCTGCGCGGGCCCGTTCCTCCGCAAGAATGGAGGCCACGCTCTCCCTGTGTCCCGTGCCGCCCTGTACGGGAAGTCCCGCAGGCTTGGCGATGATAAGAATGTCCTCGTTCTCGAACACGACGGCAAGTCTGGACGGTGCGGCTCCGGATCTCGCCTCCTTGCGGGATTCTTCTCCCGCAGGCAGGCGCTCGGCAAAGGGCGGCACGCGCACGAGATCGCCTTCGTTCAGGCGGTCGAAGGCCTTCGACCGCGCGCCGTTGACGCGCACCTGCCCGGTGCGTATCCAGCGGTGCAGATCGCCTGCGGGCGCGCTGACGCGGCGCTGAAGAAAATTAAGGAGTTTCTGCCCCGATTCCGCCCTGCTGACGGAAAGAGCCTTTGTTTCCTTTGCGTTATCCATGCTTTTGAACGGTCCTTTTGCAACGCGCGTCGCGTGTTTTACTTTGATTCAGCATAAATTTTTTTTCTTTTTGCGTCCAGATTGCTGACAAGCAAGAAAAAGCCCGTTTTCCCGGAAAGGACGAAAGAAACGACTTGTGTATCCAGGGTATTCCTGCTATGTAGAGAAACCTGCCCGACGAGGGCAGAAATCTGTTTGTTAGGTTGGAGGATCCGTATGGCAACTGCCGAAAACATGGAAAACCAAATCGATTCCGAAATGAGCTTTGCGAGCGCACTCGAAGACTATCTCAACCCCGACATGGGCGACCTTGAAGAAGGTTCCATCGTCAAGGGCGAAGTCGTGCGCGTGGACGACGATACTGTGCTGGTGGACGTGAACTTCAAGTCCGAAGGCCAGATCCCCGCTGAGGAATTTCGGGACGCTCAGGGCAATATAACGGTCAAGGTGGGCGACCGCGTCGATGTGTACGTTGTCCGCAAGAACGAAATGGATGGCACCATCACCCTTTCGTTCGACAAGGCCAAGCGTATGCAGCTGTTCGACCAGCTCGAAGACGTGCTGGAAAAGAACGGCACCATCACCGGCACCATCACCCGCCGCATCAAGGGCGGCTACACCGTCGATCTCGGCGGCGTGGAGGCCTTCCTGCCCGGTTCTCATGTGGACCTCCGTCCTGTTCCGGACATGGACGCTCTGGTCGGCCAGCAGTTTGAATTCCGCGTTCTCAAGATCAACCGCCGCCGCAGCAACGTCATCGTGTCCCGCCGCGTGCTGCTCGAAGAAGAACGCGACACCAAGCGCGCCGCTCTGCTCCAGACCCTGGCCGAAGGCCAGATCGTCAAGGGCAAGGCCAAGAACATCACCGAATACGGCGTGTTCGTGGACCTCGGCGGTCTCGACGGTCTGCTGCACATCACCGACATGTCCTGGAAGCGCATTCGCCATCCCCGCGAAATGGTCTCCCTCGGTCAGGAACTGGAACTCAAGGTTCTTTCCTTCGACAAGGAAAACCAGAAGGTTTCTCTGGGCCTGAAGCAGCTCGTGCCCGATCCCTGGCAGGACATCACCGCCCGCTTCCCCGAAGGCTCTCACCATGTCGGCAAGGTGACCAACCTCGTTGACTACGGCGTGTTCGTGGAACTCGAACCCGGCGTCGAAGGCCTCGTGCACATTTCCGAAATGTCCTGGACCCGCAAGCTGCGTCATCCTTCCCAGATGGTGCATCAGGGCGACGAGGTTGAAGTGGTCATCCTCGGCGTGGACAGCGAAAAGAAGCGCATCTCCCTCGGCATGAAGCAGGTCAAGCCCAATCCCTGGGAACTCGTGGGCGAACGCTTCCCCGAAGGCACCGTCATTGAAGGCGTCATCAAGAACATCACCGAATTCGGCATGTTCATCGGCATCGAAGACGGCATCGACGGTCTCATTCACGTGTCCGACATCTCCTGGACCAAGAAGATCCGTCATCCCGGCGAACTGTACAAGGTCGGCGACGTGGTGCAGGCCAAGGTTCTCACCGTGGATCAGGAGAACGAAAAGTTCACCCTCGGCATGAAGCAGCTCACCGAAGATCCCTGGAGCACCGTGCCCGCCCGCTATCCCGTGGGCAACATCATCACCGGCACCGTGACCAACGTGACCGACTTCGGCCTGTTCGTTGAAGTGGAAGAAGGCATCGAAGGCCTCATCCACGTGACCGAACTCGGCAAGAAGGTGAAGTCTCCTTCCGAACTCTACAAGGAAGGCGACGTGGTCCAGGCCAAGATCATCCATGTGTCTGCCGATGAACGCCGCCTCGGCCTGTCCATCAAGCAGATCAAGGACGACGAAGAACGCCGCAAGCCCAAGGATTATCATTCCGGCGACAACAGCATCAGCCAGACCCTCGGCGACCTGCTCAAGCAGAAGTTCAACGACTAATCGCTGATTCTGTATGAATGTACGCGGGGCGGAAAGCACAGCTTTCCGCCCCGTTTTTTATCAGCTCCCTGAGAAAGGGACAGGCCGGCGCCTGAGAGCGCCGGCGGCGAAAGGCGGGAGAGCCATGAAACAGCAGGAAATAGAACGCAAATTTCTGGTGAAGAGCGACGGCTGGCGCGGCAGGGGCACCTCGGAACTGTTCAGACAGGGATACATTGCCCGCACGCAGGATCGCACGGTGCGGGTGCGCGTGGCGGGCGAGCGGGGCATACTGACCATCAAGTACCGCGGCAAGGGCATTGCGCGGAACGAATTCGAGTACGACATTCCGCTCGACGAGGCGCAGGCGCTGCTGGATGGTCTGGACCCCGGCGAAATCATTGAAAAGCTGCGTCATACGTTCACCTGCGAAGGCAGCGTGTGGGAGGTGGATGAATTTCTGGGAGCCAATGCGGGGCTCGTGGTGGCGGAAATTGAGCTGGAGTCGGAAGATCAGCCCTTTGTCCGGCCGGACTGGCTGGGCGAGGAGGTGAGCAAGGTTTCCCGCTATCTCAATGTGGAGCTCTCGCGTCTGCCGTACACGGCCTGGACGCAGGAAGAGAAGGCCGGACGGAAAAATAGCTGAACCTGACGGGAAAACGTGGCAGAGTGTGACTGCAAGCACAGTTTTTGAGCGGAAAGATTCTTAATATTCTAGAAAATTGAAACTCTGTCTGCACGTTGTTGCACGAATAATATTGTGGAGGGAAGGCTATGAGCGAAATGTTCTGTTTTCAGTGTGAGCAGACGGCGGGCGGCAAGGGCTGCACCAAAATCGGCGTGTGCGGCAAGAAGCCCGAAACCGCCAATCTTCAGGACAGGCTGGTCGGCGAGCTTGTGGCGCTTGCCGGCGGGGAGGGATTCACCCGCACGCCCGAGCTGGACACGCTGGTGGAAAACGCCCTGTTCACCACGCTCACCAATGTGAATTTCGATGATCTTTCTCTGGCTGCCCTGGTGGAGAAGGTGCGCAAGATACGCGAGGAAAGCGGCGTGGCCGACGCCTGGGACATGACCAGTCTGTGGACGGCGTCGGAAGACGTGCGCAGTCTGAAGTCTCTGCTGCTTTTCGGCATGAAGGGCATTGCGGCCTATGCGAGCCATGCGCGCGTGCTCGGCAGAAGCCGTGAGGAAGTGACCGGCTTCCTGTACCGCGGCCTTGCGCTGCTTGCGGCCGACGCCGGCAAGGAAACCCTGCTCGACGCCGTGCTTGAGGCCGGCAAGGTCAATCTTGCCTGCATGGAGCTTCTGAACGACGCCAACAGAACCTACGGCACGCCCGAACCGGTTACGGTTTCCCGCACGGTGGAAAAGGGCCCCTTCATCATCGTTACCGGTCACGATCTGCATGATCTTGCGCTGCTGCTGCGTCAGACCGAGGGCAAGGGCGTGAACGTGTACACCCACGGCGAAATGCTTCCCGCCCACGCCTATCCCGAACTCAAGAAGTACGCGCACTTCAAGGGACATTTCGGCACGGCCTGGCAGAACCAGCAGAAGGAATTCAACGGCGTTCCCGCGCCCATACTCTTCACCACCAACTGCATCATGCCCGTGAAGGAAGGCTATGCCGACCGCGTGTTCACCACGGGTGTGGTCCGCTTCCCCGGCATGGTGAACATCGACGAGAGCAAGGACTTTTCTCCCGTCATCGCCAAGGCGCTTGAGCTCGGCGGCTACGCGGAAGACAAGTGTTTTCCCGGCATCAACGGCGGCGAAACCGTGACCACGGGCTTCGGCAGCGAAGCCGTGCTCTCCCACGCCGGAACCATCGTGGAGGCCGTGAAGGCCGGAGCCATCCGTCACTTCTTCCTCGTGGGCGGCTGCGACGGGGCCAGACCCGGCCGCAACTACTACACGGATTTCGTGAAGCAGACCCCCGCCGACACCGTGGTGCTTACCCTGGCCTGCGGCAAGTTCCGCTTCAACGATCTTGATCTCGGCAACATCGGCGGCATTCCCCGTCTTCTGGACATGGGACAGTGCAACGACGCCTATGGAGCCATTCAGGTGGCCCTCGCGCTGGCCGGAGCCTTCAACTGCGGCGTGAACGATCTGCCGCTCACGCTCGTGCTTTCCTGGTACGAACAGAAGGCCGTGGCCATTCTGCTCACGCTGCTGTACCTGGGCGTGAAGAACATCTATCTCGGCCCCTCGCTGCCGGCCTTCGTGTCGCCCGCCGTGCTGGACTTTCTGGTGAAGGAATTCGGCATTCGTCCCATTTCCACGCCGGAAGCCGATCTGGCGGCCATTCTCGGCAACTGATTCGGCAGCTTGTCGGAAACGCCCTGAGCATCGCGCCTTTTGCGTGATGCATGAAGGGCGAAGCTGACGCCGATTTCTCTCTGACGAAGCCCCCGTGCGCGTACTGCGGCGGGGGCTTCTCGTTTTTTCGGAAGTCTGGTAGCGTTGTCGCATGGAAAGGAGAAAGCATCACGGTCGTTTTGCGGGATTCGATCTCGCCAGACGCAGCGGCAAGACCTCGGCGCTCAGCGACGGGCTGGAAGGCTGGCTCTCCGCGCACGGCATGAAGCCGCAGCACTACATGCTCACGCAGCTGTGGAAGAACTGGGAAGTCGTCATGGGGCCGGACATCGCCGCGCTGGCGCATCCGCTGGGGCATCGCAACGGCATACTGCTTGTCGGCGGCGACGATTCCTGCGCCATGCAGGAACTCTCCTACGCCGCGCCGGAAATTCTGGAGCGCGTGAACGCCTTCATGAACGAGGACTATTTCCACAAGGTGGAGCTGCATCTGCTCATGGGCAAGGAATCCCTGCGCCGCGTGGACATTACGCAGCCGCCGAAGCTCCCGCCGCCGCCCCGGCCGCCGCGGCTCGGGCATCTGAAACTGCCGCCGGATTCTCCCATTGCGGCCTGCTATGAGGCGTACGTCCGCTGCTTCGACGGGGACAAGGAAAAAACATAGAAAGATTCGCGGACAGCGCGGCCCGATTCGGCGCGATGAATTTCGGAAAACGCAGGCCGTTTTTTGAGACTTGCGGAAGAGAACAGAAAAAGAGCGGGGCGGACATTGTCCGCTCCGCTCTTTTGATGACTGCGGCGCGCGCTTCGGCTCAGCCGAGATGGAAGTCCGAACCGAGATAGACTTCCCTGGCGCGTTCGTTGTTCACGATTTCGTCGGGCGTGCCGGAAAGAATGATGTTGCCCTGGAACATGAGATAGGCCCTGTCGCAGATGGAAAGGGTTTCGCGCACGTTGTGGTCGGAAATGAGCACGCCTATGCCGCGTTCCTTGAGGCCGCGGATGAGCACCTGAATGTCGCCCACGGCCAGCGGATCAATGCCGGCAAAGGGTTCGTCGAGCAGCACGAAGAGCGGATCGCGGATCAGGCAGCGGGCGATTTCCAGACGACGGCGTTCGCCGCCGGAAAGATAGGAGGCGTAGGACTTTTCCAGTCTGGTGAGTCCGAATTCCTCCATGAGCTGATCGGCGCGCTTTTTCTGATCGGCGCGGGAAAGGCCGGTGTGTTCGAGAATGATCTGCAGGTTCTGCCGCACCGTGAGCCTGCGGAAGACGGAGCTTTCCTGCGGCAGATAGGAGAGGCCCACCCGGGCGCGGCGGTACAGCGGCCAGGTGCTGATTTCCTGCCCGTCGAGCATCACCTGCCCTGCGGTGGGCTTGATGATGCCGGTGATCATGTAGAACGACGTGGTCTTGCCTGCGCCGTTGGGGCCGAGAAGGCCGACGATTTCTCCCTGCTGCATGGCGACGGAGACTTCGTGAACCACTTCCTTCTGACCGTAGCGCTTGCACAGGTGCTGAGCGGAAAGCGTGGAACTCATGCTACTTGCCCTTTTTGTCGTTGGAGGAGAACACGGCGTGAACGCGCTGCTTGGGGCTGCCTTCCACCACGCTGCGGTTCTCATCGACGAAGTAGCGGATGACGTTGCCGCGGATGGAGTTGTCGCCGTCGTGCAGAATGGGATTGCCTTCGAGCACGAGCAGATTCTTGGCGGAATAGTAGGTGGCCTTCTGTGCGGAACCCGTCTGTGTGCCGTTCTGGAAGCGCACGTTGCGTTCTGCAACGATGCGGTCGAGATCGCTGCCTTCCATGGCCGACGTGGTGGATTTCTTGTTTTCCTGACCGGCGTTGCCGCGGGACTTGAGGTAGAGGGTCAGGGTTTCCGACCACATCTTGAACTCGCCGCGCACGGCTTCCACGCGTCCCTGAAAGACGACGGTGTTCTTGTCCGCGTTATAGACCATGTTGTCGGCGGTGACGTCCACGGGCAGATTGCTGTCGCCTCCGGGCAGGGGCGCGGCCATAGCGCCGGTCGTGCAGAGCGCGAGGACAAAAAGGGAGAGAAGAAGTTTTTTCATGAATGGCTTTCCTCCTGCGCGGCCTTCGGCGCGGCATCGGATGAAGTATCGGCGTTCGCGGCGGCTCCGTCGTCGGGCGCGGAGTCGGAAGGCGTCCAGCGCATGCGCACGCCCTGGTCGCCCGTGAGAATATTGGTGTTGAGATCCCAGACAAGACGGGTGGCCGTGCCGGAAAGCGTGGGCCCGTCGAGCACGGCACCTTCGGGGAAGGTAAGCGTGCGGTTGGTGTTCAAAAACACGGCCAGACTGCCGGTGAGCACGTTTTCCTCGTAGGTGGCCTTCACGCTGCCGGACATGGAAATTTTCTGATTGCCGTCCTCCACGCGTCCTACTTCGGACACGGCGTGAATGACGCGTTCCGGCTGATTTTCCGCGCCTTCCAGCATGTAGTGAATGTCGGGATCGCGCACGGTGATGGCTCCGGAATCCTGATTCAGGGTGGCCCAGTCGGCGTTGAGATCAAAGCTCTTGCGGCCTTCGTGGCCCTGGGAGAGAAGAATGCCGCGCACGGCGAGATCCACGGCGTTCTTCACTTCTTCCGGCGGGTCGGACAGCAGCTTGTTCAGATCGGCCGAACGAACCACGTTTTCCATGGCTTCCAGCGTCTGACGGGTCTTCCAGCTCTGCCAGCCGTACCAGCCGCCCCATACGACTGCGCCCAGCACGACGAGCACAAGGGTTCTGCGCAGAGAATCGTTCATATTTTGGCCGGTCCTGTGGCCTTCGTCCAGAGGTCTGCGGGATTTTTTCCGTCCCTGCGGGCGGCGAGCAGAAATTCAACGGCTTCGCGCACGGCGCCTTCGCCGCCCCGGGCGGCGGTGACGTAAAGCGCTTCCTTCTTCACCTGCGCCACGGCGTTGGCCACGGCCATGGGCATGCCCACGCTGCGCATGGGATCAAGGTCTATCCAGTCGTCGCCGAGATAGGCCATTTCTTCCTTCCTGAGGCCGTACTTGCGGCGGATGGCTTCGAGCTTCGGCAGTTTGGATTCAAAGCCCGCGTAGTAGTCCTTCACGCCGAGCTGCGACATTCTGGCCAGCACGCAGGGATCGTTTCTGCCGGTGATGATGCCGACGCCGATGCCCGCCAGAAGGGCCGTCTTGATGCCTATGCCGTCCTGCGCGTGGAAGCACTTCAGGGGATGGCCGTTTTCCTGAAAGTACAGCTTGCCGTCGGTGCATACGCCGTCCACGTCGAGCACGAGAAAGCGCACGGCGGCAGCCGCGCGAAGCACGTCTTCGCTGACGGACTGACCGGGGAAGTTCGGGGAAAGGGGAGAAGAGGACATGTGTTTTTCTCTCGGTAGCGGAATGAGGGAAACAGGGTGTTGCCCAGAGAAGGAAAATAGCCCGAAAATTCCTTTCCGTCAAAAAAGGAAACGGGGCGTTCCGGCGCGGAAGGCCGCAGGCGTTCGGCGGGGGCGGGGCGGAAAAAGCCTGAGGGGCGGGGCCGACGCGCCGTTTGCGGGCGGCCCGCGCCGGGGAAAGGCGGCGGACGCGGCAGCCGAGCGGGAGGGCGATCGTTTCGGCGCGGCAACATGCGCGGCTGGGAGCAGACCCGGCTTGCCAGGGTGGCCCATATTTTTTATGTTCGTAACCTGCGGGCGGCAGGATCGCGCGGCCCGAACGTTCAAGCAAGCTCTCCGGGAGAACTTCTATGATTCATTGCGCCGTATGCTTTCACGATTCCGGCTCCATGTACAAAACGGTGTATTGCGCGCTGCTGTCCTGCTTTGAGCACGCCTCGGATCATGTGCATGTTCACATGCTCATCGACGAGTCCGTTGCGCCGTACAAGCACTGGCTGGAAGAGCTGTGCGCCTCGTTTCAGAATCCCGTGACGTTTTATGAAAACGTCGAGGTGCCGGATGACGTCGTCAATCTGTTCCCCGGGGGCGTTGTCGGCAACTACACCAGGGCAAGCCTTTTCCGCATGTGTCTGCACGAGCAGCTTCCCGAAGATGTCGAAAAGGTGGTTTATGTTGACTGCGACATCATCTTTGAGCGCGACGTGGCCGACTTGTGGAACATGGAACTCGGCGACGCCTGGATGATAGCCGCGCATGATCCGGAACGGGTGTGGTCGGCGCGCAAGAAGAAATACTACCTCGGAGCGCTGCACATTGAGGAAGACCGCTATTTCAACAGCGGCGTTCTTCTTATGAATCTTAAGGCGATCCGGGAGGCGTCCCGAGAGGAGAACGTGTTCTGGCGGGCGTATCGCCGGGGAGCCGAATATTTTTCCACGTTGAAGTTTCCCGTCTTCGATCAGGATCTGCTCAACTACATGCTGAGCGGAGATCGGGAAAAGCTGAAGCTTGTGGATGCTTCGTTCAACTATGAGCTCTGCCTGTTCGACCGGCGTTTTCTGCGCATGAAGGAACTGGAAGGGAAGATTCTGCATTTCCCCTCTCTGAAGCCGTGGCAGAAGTTTTTCCCGGCTCAGCTGGAATACTGGAAATATTTCATCAAGTCGCCGTGGCGGGACGAGGCGCTGCCCATGATCGAGGAGCGCATGTTTGACCCGAAGGACAGAATATGGCCGGTGCTGCTCTGGATATGGCGCAGGCACGAGTCGCTGCGCTGGCTGGCGCGACTGCGCGGCGCACGGTAGATCGAAGGTCAGACGAATAAAAAAACGCCGTTCATGCTTTGTTTGCAGGCATGAACGGCGTTTTTGCTGACTGAACGTGCAGGCTACAGATCGAGAATGACCTTGCAGGCCACGGCCACCTGATAGAGGATTTCGGAAACTTCCTTGACGGCCTGCATGTTCTTGGAATCGACGCGAGGCAGCACGAGAATCTGATCGCCGGGCTGCACGCTCTTGGCTCTCGGCGTGACTTCGCCGTCGGGATGCACCACGAGAAGGTTCTTGGAATCTGCGCGGTTGCTGAATCCGCCCGCGCTCTTGATGTAGTCGTCCATGTCGCGGTCTTCGTTCCACACCACGGCCTGCGGCATGATGACTTCGCCGCTTATCATGACGACGTCGGTCTTTTCGGGAATGACGATGACGTCGCCGTCTTCGAGGGCGATGTCGGCAATCTTGCCGCCGCTGCCCACCACCACGATGCCTTCCGGCTCCACTTTGCGCGCGCGGTTGATGAAGCTGGAGAGCATTTCGGCTTCCTTGGCGCGTATCTGTGCTTCGTCGTTGCTGGAGGAGGTGGCCGTGTAGGCGTTGTGTTCCAGGCGGTTCAGGGCGTCTTCAATGGCCTTTTTCTGCTGCTTGGCGGTACTCAGGCGCTTGATGTACAGGCCGGAGAGATTGGCCCGGTCGGGATCCACGGAAATGTAGCTCAGCACTTCCTTGAGGCGGGCGTTGCGGCGCACGGGGAAGCGCGACGAGCCGAGAATGGCGCCCTGCGCTTCCACCATGATGGTGTTGCCGGCGGTGTCGGCCTGAAAGCGCACCTGATCGTCGTTTTCAAGCTTGAGCTTGTTGAATTCCTTGATCGACAGGTACTGATTGTAGGGCACGCCGTTGCGGAAGCCGGAAATGCTCACGTGGGAGGCCCTGGAATTGGGATCGGCGAGCTGAACCAGGGCTTCGCCGGTCATTTTTCCCTTTTCAAATTCAAAGCGGGCGGCGTTGCGCACTTCGCCGCTGGCGGACACGGTGGGGCCTTTTTCGCCCACCACGATGGTGTCACCGTCGTTGAAGCGGATGGAAGGAATCTGTCCGCGCAAGATGAAGGGATACAGATCCGCCGTGGCGAGCTGCTGCTGATTTCTCAGCACGCGGATGTCGCGATAGCTGCCCCGACGGGAGTCGATGCCCCCCGCCTTGTCGAGAAAGGAGAGAATGTTGTCGGACGCCGTGCCCTGATAGCTGCCGGGATGATTGACGAATCCCGTGACGAACACGGAAACGTTCTGGGTGTCCAGCGGGCGGACGTACACCTGCACGTCGTTGATGCCGGAAACGTTCAGCTTGCTGATGATGGACTGCTGAATCTGGGCGGCGTCGCCGCGGGGCAGGCCGAAGAGCGGAATGCTGCCTATTTCGGGCAGATCCAGCGAACCGTTCTGGGAGACGGTGAACACGTCGTCGAGGGTGCGGCTGCCCCACAGGCGGACGAGGATGCGGTCGCCGCTCTGAATGGTGGCCGCGGAGCCGCCGGAGGAAAAGTTGCCCTGAAAGAGGTTGCTGCCGAAGGGATGCGGCTCCTGCGTGGAGGGCGTGGTGGAAGAAGCCGAGGCCGTGGCGGTAGCCGTGGCCGTGGCGGTGGCGGTGCTTGCGGAGTCAGCCGCGTGAAGCGGCGAGGAGAATGCAAGCATCATGACGAGAGAAGCAAGAAGAAGACGCAACATAGTCACCTGCCCGAAGGCTGGAAAATTTCATGCTGAAAGTGCGGCTGAACGGGGATCGTCCGGCGACGGAACCTGCTCAGTCAAGGCCGTTGCCCCAGACGCGGGGCATGAGCTCCCATCCTTCGCCCTGACGGCAGAGGACGACGATTTCCGCTTCGTGCGGAGGCTGGCTGACCACGGCGCGGCGGCAGTCGCGGCCGGAGGCCGAGGTGAACGAGCCTTCCACCATGACGTCCACGAGGCCGCCGAAGGCGGGGTCGTCGATGGAGGCCTGCGCGCCGGCGTTGTTCATGGAAATGAACTGGGGCACGGGAGAAAGCGGAGTTTCGGGTATGGGAGTTTCGGGAGCGTCGGGCTTTCCGAAAGGATTGGCAAAGCAGCCGCTCAGAAGCAGGCAGAGAGCGACGGGAACAAGGAAGATTCGCATAGGGCTATCCTTATGAAGAATTCCGCGGATCAGTCCGCAGGAATAATATATGTCCGGGGGGCTTGTCCTGTCCAGAGGTCGCTGTGCGGGAAAAAAGGCATGCGCCTTGTTGCAGCGGCGCATGAAAGATGGCGCGTTTTGCAGGGGCGGTCGTTTTCTGCGGACGAAAAAGCCGTTGCGTCCGATGCCGTTTGCGGCGTCGTCGTGAAAATTTTTCGGGCGCTGCGGAGCATCCGGTCATGTGGCAACGAGCGGAATTTTTTCGCGGAAGAGCAAACCTGACGCAGAAACGAAAGGGCGGACGCCGGTTGCCCGGCGTCCGCCCGAATCTGCGGGATTAGTGTTTTGCCTTGTCGATGCAGTACCAGTTCCAGGCGTCGCGGATGATTTCCTGAACGTTGGAGTGTTCCGGCTTCCATCCGAGAACGCTGAGCGCGCGCGAGGCGTCGGCCACGAGACTCGGCGGGTCTCCGGCCCGGCGGGGGCCCGTGGCATAGTGCAGGGGAAGGCCGGTCGTCTGTTCCACGGCGTTGAGAATCTGCTTCACGGAAAGACCGGTTCCGGTGCCGAGGTTCAGGGAAAGGCCCGAGCCGTCCGCCTCCTGGAGCAGACGCGCCGCGGCGCTGATGTGGGCCGCAGCCAGATCGCTCACGTGAATGTAGTCTCGTATGCAGGTGCCGTCCGGGGTGGGGTAGTCGTCGCCCATGACGCAGAAGTCGGGAAGGATGCCGTCCGCGGCCATGAGCGCGCGGGGAATGAGATGGGTTTCCGGGCTGTGACGCTCGCCGGTCTCGCCGTCGGGATCGCCCCCTGCCGCGTTGAAGTAGCGCAGCGCCGTCCAGCAGAGGCCGTGGGCGCGGGCAAAGTCGGCCAGCATCTGTTCCATGAACAGTTTGGTTTCCCCGTAGGGATTGATGGGCGAAGCGGGCGCGTCTTCGGTGATGGGCATGGTTTTCGGCGTGCCGTACACCGCCGCCGAGCTGGACACCACGATGTTGCGGATGCCCGTGTCGCGCATGGCTTCAAGAATGTTCAGCGTGCCGCCCACGTTGTTGCGGAAATACTTGCCGGGATTCTGCACGGATTCCCCCACCAGGGAGAAGGCGGCGAAATGGAGAATGCCGTCGGGACGCGTTTCGCGCAGACACGCGCGCAGGCGCTCGCCGTCGAGAATGTCGCCCTCGATGAGCGGGCCCCATTTGACGAGATCCCTGTGACCCGTGGAAAGATCGTCGTACACGGTGACGCGGTGGCCGGCTTCGGCCAGCGCCTTGCTGGTGCAGCTGCCGATGTATCCGGCGCCGCCGATGACGAGAATGTTCATGCCTGTCTCCAGAAAAGCGGGACGGCGAAAAAGGCCGTGATCCCGAACCCGTGCGGTCGGCGGGCGTCGGCGGAATCCGGCGCGGTCGGCTCGCAAGTTCCCCGGAGCATAGCGTGAGAGGGTCCGAAAGAAAAGGAAAAGTTGCGGTTTGGGGCCTGCCGCCCGGCGGAAGGTGCGGCCTTCGAGGTGTTTTGGCGCAAAGGCGCGAGAAGCGGCGCGGCCTTCGGTGTGAAAGGTCGGCGTTTTCTGCCCCTTGCCGACGCGCTGCCTTGCCTTGCGCAACGGGCGCTGACGGGGTCAGTCGGCGCTCAGCGCTTTTTCTATGTTCTGCGCCGTGCTCGACGCGCCGCCGAGGCGAGGCGCAAGCCATTCCCGGAAGCGCGAGCGCACGGACATCCTGTCGCGGGTGGAGGCGGCCTGTTCGAGCATGATGTCGATGACTTCCTTCGGATGATGAGCCACCCGCAGAAGTCCCGCCTGCTCCAGCGACGGCATGGACGGATCTCCGGTGCCCATGGCCCAGAGAAAGTTGTGCGCCGAAGGGCCGATGCAGGGAATGCGTCCGGCGGAGAGGGCTTCCAGAAAGTTTTGTCCGCCCTGGCCGAAGCTGCCTCCCACAAACACGGCGCGCGCCGCGGCGTAGAGCTTGGGCAGATCGCCGAAGCGGTCCCACACGAGCACGTGCCTGCGCGGCAGGCAGCGGCCTGCGGGCATTTCCGAAACCAGCACGGGCATGAGCGCCAGATCTTCCAGCACGCTTTTCCATGCGGCCACGCGGTGCAGATGCCGGGGCACGACGACCACGGCCGCGTTGGGAACGGCCTTGTACAGGCGCGCAAGCTGCCCGGGAATGCGCGTTTCCTCGCACTGACGCACGGAGGCGAAGAGAAATACCGGGCCGCTCACGCTGAAGCAGTGATTGTGGGCGGGAAGCGGCTCTTCCAGAGTGCGGGAGGCAAGATCGAACTTGATGTTGGGCATTCTGTCCACCGCGCAGGGGAAGATGCGGCTGAAGGCCTTTTCGTCGTAGCGGGAAATGGCGTGTACGGCGACGGGCGAAATTTCCGCCATGAGCGAGGAGAACAGACGGCCGAAATGAGCCGTGGAACTGTTGATGCGTCCGTTGAACACCTGCACGGGAATGCGTTTTTCCCGGCAGGCGGCCAGAAGCCCGGGCCACAGTTCGGTTTCCAGCAGCGCCACCATGCGCGGCGAAGCGACGGACAGCGCGCGGCGCACGATGTCGGGATCGTCGAAAGGCGCAAAGCGCACGACGACGCGAAGCGCGGGATGACTTTGTTTCAGATTTTCGAGAGCCCGTTCCGCAATGTCGCGGCCCTGCCTCGTCCAGGTGGTGATGAGCACCCGCAGCGGGCAAGAGGGGGAAAAATGTTCGCAGACGGCCACGGCAAGGCGGGCTTCGCCGCCCGACGCGGCCTGAAGCCAGAGATCGACGGCGTGTCCGTCTGCGGAGGCGTATTCCGGGGGAAGCCAGTCGTCCGGGGCCAGCCGTTCCTTCCACCCGTCGGAGAGGCGTGAGCTGCGCCTGAGCAGCGGCCGCGCCATCTTCCAGAGAAGGCGGTACGCGCGGAAAAACGGACGGGAGAAAAGATCTGCTGCCATAAAATCCCCTTTTTTTCACTATGCTACAGACGGACGGGCCATGCAAGATACCTGCGGCAAAGAAAAAAACGGCGGGAGAGACCGCAGCAGAGCAGTCTCTCCCGCCGAAAGGGCGGACGAGGCGGGGCGTTTTCAAGATTTCAGAACGCCCCGCGCGTTGCAGACCGGCGCATGCCGGCGCAACGGTTAGAACTTGTCTTCGTCGCCGCGCTTGCGCAGAGCGGTGTGGCCGCCGGCGGAGTTCACGGTTTCAATGCCCATTTCGCGCAGCTTGAGCTGAGCTTCGTAGGCGCGGGTGCCGGTGTTGCACACGAGGGCCACGGGACGGTCGGTGGGAATCTCCTTCTTGGCGCGGGCGTTGAATTCTTCCAGCGGCAGGGAGAGGTACTGACCGGGATGACGTTCCTCGATGGGCTTGCCGGCCTTGGCGGGACGGATGTCCACGAAGAGGTAGTTGTTTTTGTCGCGGTGCTCCCACAGATCGACGAATTCGTCGGGGGTGATCATGTGATGATAGCCGCTCACCACGTTGTCGGCCACGTTGCCCGCGGCGTTGATGACGTCCATGGCGGAGGCGAAGGGCGGCGCGTAGCAGACTTCGAGGTTGGAGAGATCGTTCAGCGTGGGACGGGAGACCTGAAGCATGGCGGCCACGGCGTCGGTGCGGGCCTTCACGGCGGAACCGTCGGTGCTCATGCCCTGAATGCCGAGCACGCGGCGGGTCTGCTTGTCCACCACCACGTTGATGCTGGTGTTGGTGTGGCCGGGATAGAAGTGGGCCTTGTCGGAGCCTTCCATGCTGACTTCGATGGCGTCGAAGCCGGCCGTGCGGGCCTGATGCAGGGTGAGACCGGCGCCGGAAGCGTACATCTTGTTCAGCTTCACGCACCAGGAGCCGACCACGCCTTCAAAGGTGGCCTGACCGCCGGCCAGGTTGGTGCCGATGACGCGGCCCTGTCTGTTGGCCATGGATCCGAGGGGCAGATAGGAGAGATCGCCGGAAATGAGGTTGCGGACCACCACCACGTCGCCGCCGGCGTAGATGTCGGGATCGGAGGTCTGCATGTGGGTGTTCACCAGAATGCCGCCGCGCGGATGGCAGGCGATGCCGGCGTCGGAAGCAATCTTGGAGTTGGGCGTCACGCCGATGGAGAAGATGACTTCGTCGGCTTCAATGGTGCGCTTGTTGGTCACCACTTCGCACACGGCGCCGTCCTTGCCCTTGAGTTCCTTCACGGCTTCGCCGGTGAGCACGGTGATGCCCAGATCTTCGAGGTCGTGCTTGGCCATCTGGCTGAAGTTGTAGCACAGCTGGGCGGGCAGCACGTGATCGACCATTTCAATGACGGTCACCTTGATGCCCCACATGTCGGCCAGAGCCACGGCCATTTCCAGACCGATGAAGCCAGCGCCGATGATGACGGCATGATTGATCTTGCGGGCGGCGCACTGTTCCTGAATGGCCTTGGCGGCCTCAAGGCAGGTGACGGAGGTGACGTTCTTCAGATCCGCGCCCGGAATGGGAGGAATGCGGGGGCTGCTGCCCGTGGCGATGACCAGCTTGTCGTAGGGCATGTCGTGCTTTTCGCCGGTCTGGGTGTTTTCAACGGTGACGGTCTTTTCCTTGCGGTTGATGGAAAGGGCACGCGTGTGGCAGATCGCGTTGACGCCCTTGAGTTCCTTAAAGAAGGCTTCGTCGCGGACGACGCCGGCATTGGTGGTGCGCAGACCGTTCATCTGGGGAACGTCGCCGCCCACGAAGTAGGGGATGCCGCAGCCGCCGTAGGAAATGTAGGTGCCCTGATCGATCATGGTGACGTTGCTGTCGGGCATGAGACGCTTGGCGCGCGCGGCGGCCTTCGGGCCGAGGGCGACGCCGCCGATGATGAGGATATTGAGAGCCATGGTGGGAAAACCTCCAGAGAATAAGGTTCATGACGCCGAAAGAAAACTATCGGCAGACACTTTATCAGAATATCGTCGGTAATTGCAAGATAATTACGCGGATCCGCGAGCTCTTCACAAGTCGATTTCCTGGGTGCATTCCGTAATTTTAAAAGCGAAGTGCAGTAAATACGGCATGTTGAATATTCATATGCCGACGGAAGGGCACGTTGTTAAAGTTTACGCGCGCAAGCTTCCGGCGGACGCCCCGATGAGGATCGTCCGCCGGAAGCGACGCTGAGGAGGAGGAAAAAAACGTGTTTTCAACCCGGCGAACCTTTTGAAGAAAGACTTGTTATATTTTATACAAGCCTGAAAATCAAGGCAAGAGGCCCGCGCGCGGGGAGAAAGGAAGACGGGAAATGCGCTTTTTTCAAGGATTCTCTTTTTTGCCTGACCTTGTCGCCGATACTTCGGAAGGCGCGTTTCGCCGTCCGCACGCGAAAGCGGGGGGCGGTTAAAAGCCTGCATATGCAGTTTGGCATAATGAATAAAAGCTCACATGCAGGACTGCACAAGCAAAAATATAATAATATCAGACAATAAAGTGATATAGGCATAAAATAATATGCAAGTATGCATATTATGCAAAACAGAATAATACAATAGCAAAATTATAAAAATCACAAATAATGATAACACATTGAAAAATTTATATATTTTATAATTTCAGTGAAAAAATGAAGGGTATCCGCATTTTTGTGGACAATACTCATACAACTGATAACTATGCGTATTTACATAATAAAAATTTTAACACTCAAAAATGTGACCGTTGGCACGATTCTTGCTTATTGGAAAAAGTGTGCAGGCTCGAACCACATTTGGAAATGAGATTGCACTAAAAGTATCAACTGAAGACTTCATTCCAGGGAATATGCCGGATGCCCGGCTAATCGTATAAAACAGTGAAGGAGAAGCTATGAAACTTTTTCGTACGTTGCTTTGCGGTGTCGCCGTTATCGGTCTGATGGGCGCCTACGCTCCTGCTGAAGCTGCACGTCCCCTCACCCTGCGCCTCGGTCATCCTATGGCCCCGGGCAACAACGTCACCGTTGGTTACGAAAAGTTCGCAGCCCTGGTCAAAGAAAAATCGGGCGGCAAGATCAAGATTCAGATATTCCCCAACTGTCAGCTCGGTTCCGACCGCGTGACCACCGAAGCCGCGCAGGCCGGCACCCTCGACATGTCTTCGAGCTCCACCCCCAACCTGGCCAGTTTCTCCAAGGACTACATGGCCATCGACCTGCCGTATGTGACCTCCTCCAAGTATCAGCAGAACCTGTACAAGGCTCTTGACGAAGGCGAACTCGGCAAGGCTCTGGACAAGGTTGCTGAAAAGTGCGGCCTCAAGACCATCATGTTCAGCGAATACGGCTACCGCAACTTCGTGAGCTCCACCAAGCCTCTGGACTCCGTGAAGAGCCTCATGAACCTCAAGGTTCGTACCACCGACTCCCCCGTGGAAGTGGCCGTGGCCACCGAACTCGGCATGAACCCCGCCCCCGTGGCCTGGGGTGAAACCTACACCGCCCTGCAGCAGGGCACCGTGGACGCCGAAGGCAACACCTTCTCCCTGCTCAACGACTCCAAGCATACCGAAGTTCTGAAGTATGCCATGAACTCCGAGCACAACTACTCCATGCACATTCTGCTCATGAACAAGGCCAAGTGGGACAGCCTGACCCCCGAACAGCAGAAGATCATCATGGAAGCCGCCCATGAAGCCACCGTGTGGGAACGCGCCGAAACCGTGAAGCTCGAAGAAAAGGCCTGGCAGGCCTTCCGCGACAAGGGCATCAAGATCCACATGCTCACCGACGAGGAAAGAGCCGAGTTCTACAAGCGTACTCAGCCCGTGCGCGACAAGTTCTCCAAGGAAATCGATCCCAATCTGTTGAAGCTCATTGCTGACACCCAGAAGTAATGCCGTCTGCGGGCGGAGAGAGCTCCGCCCGCTTCATTTCTACATCTGAGGCTTGAAATCCATGAGCACCAACACTGAAAAATCCACCGGCATTCTGCACTGGCTTGACGAGAACTTTGAAAATATTTTTCTGGTTTCAGGCCTTCTTGCCATCATTTTCTTCATCACCTGGCAGGTCATCTACCGCTATTTCATCACGCCCCTCGTCGAACGTGCCGGCGCTGCGGTATGGACCGAAGAAATTTCCCGCTACATCTTCATCTGGATCTCCTACATTGCCGTGAGCGTGGCCATACGCAAGCGCAGCTCCATCCGAATCGACTTCGTGTATCAGATGCTGCCTCCGCGTCTCCAGCGCATCAGCTGGATCTTTGTGGAACTCATCTTCCTCATGCTCACCCTTACCATCACCTATTACGGATGGGGCCAGATCGAACGTCTCCAGCGCTTCCCCCAGCATACGGCGGCCATGCGCATTCCGTTCCTCATTCCCTATCTCATTCTGCCTCTCGGCTTCGGTCTCATGAGCCTGCGGCTCGTGCAGTCCATGATCAAGCAGATCAAGGTCACGGGCGTTCTGGATTCTATCATCGGTGCTGTCGTCGCGGTGGCGGTCATGTCGCCCTGTGTGCTCGCCGAATACATTGATCCCGTTCCCGCCCTGTTTGGCTACTTCCTCATCTTCTGCGTCACCGGCGTTCCCATTGCCATCGGCCTCGGCATGTCCGCGCTGACCACCATTCTCTGTGCCGACACGCTGCCCATCGAATATCTGGCCCAGGTGTCCTTCACCTCGCTGGACAGCTTCCCCACCATGGCCATTCCGTTCTTCATCGCCGCCGGCGTGTTCATGGGCGCGGGCGGACTTTCCCAGCGTCTTCTCGGACTCGCCGACGAACTCGTGGGCGGCATGTACGGCGGCATGGCGCTGACCACCGTGGCCACCTGCATGTTCTTCGGCGCCATCAGCGGCTCCGGCCCCGCCACCGTGGCGGCCATCGGCGCCCTGACCATTCCCGCCATGGAAGAACGCGGCTACAGCAAAACCTTTGCGGCGGCCATTGTGGCGGCCGCAGGCGCCATCGGCGTCATGATTCCTCCCAGCAACCCGTTCGTGGTGTACGGCATTGCCGCGCAGGTTTCCATCGGCGACCTGTTCATCGGCGGCATCGTTCCCGGTGTGCTCACCGGCGCCGTGCTCATGGGCTATTCCTACTACGCCGCCCGCAAGAACAACTGGCGCGGCTCCGCCCGCACCCGCACCGTGGGCACCGTGACCCGCGCCGTGTGGGACGCCAAGTGGGCCCTGCTGGTTCCCGTCATCGTGCTCGGCGGCATCTACGGCGGCCTCATGACCCCCACCGAAGCCGCGGCCGTGGCCTCCTTCTACGGCCTCATCGTGGGCGTGTTCATCTACCGCGAACTGGATTTCCGCAAGGTGTGCGCCTGCTGCGTGGAAGCCTGCGAAACCTCGGCCGTCATCATCGTGCTCATGGCCATGGCCACCCTGTTCGGCAACATCATGACCATTGAAGACGTGCCCGGCACCATCGCCCGCGCCATTCTTGCCTTCACCAGCAGCAAGATCGCCATCCTGCTCATCATCAACGTGCTGCTGCTCATCGTGGGCGTGTTCATGGAAGCTCTGGCCGCCATCGTCATCCTGGTGCCCATCCTCCTGCCCATCGTGACCGGCGTGGGCGTGTCGCCCCTGCACTTCGGCATCATCATGGTGGTGAACCTGGCCATCGGCTTCCTCACCCCGCCCGTGGGCGTCAACCTCTTCGTGGCGAGCGGCATCTCCGGAACCCGCATCGAGCAGATCGCCAAGGCCAGCCTGCCCATGATCGCCCTGATGATCGCCGTGCTGCTGCTCATCACCTACATCCCGGCCATTCCTCTCTGCCTGGTCGGCGGAGCGGGATAGTCCCGGCTAACCCGGCAACCTAAGGACCTTCCCGGGAAAATCCCGGGAAGGAGTCTCCCTCCTCACCTATTTCAGGAGCCCTATGCTCCCGGAGCCTGCGCCCGAAAGGCACGGTCCGAAACGAACCTTCAAGGAGTTCACATGAGTGCCATTGAAATGCTCAACCCCGAAGCCTGTGAATGCCATTCCCCGCAGGAACAGCGCATCTTTGACGAACAGAAGGGCAAAAAGGACAAGTACTATGACACGCATGCCCGCGTGTTCGACCTCATTGCCAAGTTTGAAGGACAGACCCCCGTCATCGACGTGGAACGCGCCCTGTACTTCACCCAGTCCATGAAGGAAACCGAAGGTCAGCCCCTCGTGCTCCGCTGGGCCAAGGCGCTCATGCACATCGCCAAGAACATGACCGTGGAAGTCGAAGACGGTCAGCTGCTGCTCGGCCGCGCCGGTTCCAAGATCGGCCGTTACGGCATCCTGTATCCTGAACTCGACGGCGACTTCCTCGACATCGCCGTGCGCGACCTGCCCACCCGTGAGCAGTCCCCCGCCACCATCAGCCCCGAAGACGCCAAGATCGTCATGGAGGAGATCGCTCCTTACTGGAAGGGCAAGACCTATCACGAAGCCCTGAACAAGGCTCTCCCCGAATGGGTGCACAAGCTCACCTACGTGGACGATGAAGGCCTCATCTCCCGCTTCGTGGTGAACGAAACCTCTTCCTTCCGTTCCTCCATCCAGTGGGTGCATGACTACGAGAAGGTGCTCAAGCGCGGCTTCAACGGCATCAAGGCCGAAGCCGAAGCCAAGCTGGCCGCCCTTGATCCCGCGAGCCCCGTGGATCAGGCCGACAAGCGTCCCTTCCTGGAAGCCGTGGTCATCGTGTGCGACGCCATCGTTCTGTGGGCCCGCCGCTACGCCGCCAAGGCCCGCGAAGTTGCCGCCACCACCACGGATCCCGTGCGCAAGGCCGAACTTCTGAGAATGTCCGAAATCGCTGAAAAGGTGCCTGCGGAACCCGCGAGCAACTTCTATGAAGCCGTGCAGTCCCAGTGGTTCGTGCAGATGTTCTCCCGCATCGAACAGAAGACCGGCACCACCATTTCCAACGGCCGCATGGACCAGTACTTCTATCCCTACTACAAGCAGGACATGGAAGCCGGCGTGCTCACCGAAGAAAAGGCCATGGAACTTCTGGAATGCATGTGGGTCGGCATGGCCGAATTCATCGACATGTACATTTCTCCTCAGGGCGGCGCCTTCAACGAAGGCTATGCTCACTGGGAAGCCGTGACCATCGGAGGACAGACCAAGGACGGCGTGGACGCCACCAACGAACTGACCCACCTGTTCCTGCGCTCCAAGCGTGAATTCCCCCTGCACTATCCTGACCTCGCCGCCCGCGTGCATTCGCTCTCTCCCGACGAATACCTGTGGGACGTGGCCGAAACCATCAAGTACGGCTCCGGCTTCCCCAAGCTCTGCAACGACGAAGAAGTCGTGCCGCTGTACGCCTCCAAGGGCGGTACCTTTGAAGAAGCTCTGGACTACGCCGTGTCCGGCTGCACCGAAACCCGTATGCCCAACCGCGACACCTACACCTCCGGCGGTGCGTACACCAACTTCGCCGCGGCTCTGGAAATGGCTCTGCGTCAGGGCAAGATGAAGAAGTACGGCGACGAGCAGCTCGGCGTGAAGACTCCCGATCCCCGTACCTTCAAGACCTGGGACGACATGTGGGAAGCCTACAAGGCTCAGCAGGACCTGTTCCTGCGCGCCACGTTCACCCAGCAGTACATCGTCACCAAGGTTCGCGCCGAACACTTCGCCCAGCCCATGGGCTCCGCTCTGCACGATCTCTGCATGAAGTACTGCCTCGACCTGCACACCCGCATCATCCCCGAAGGCGCCAACTTCGGCTACTTCGAATTCATGGGCTTCGGCACGGTCATCGACTCCCTGGCCGCCATCAAGAAGCTGGTGTTTGAAGAAAAGCGCATCACCATGGATCAGCTCCTTGAAGCCATGGATCACAACTGGGTGGGCTACGAAGACATCCAGCAGCTCGTGAAGAGCTGCCCCTGCTACGGCAACGACGATCCCTATGCCGACGAAATCGGCAAGGCCATCGACCGCATCTGCGTGGAATTCGCCCAGAAGTACTCCCCCGAAATGGGCATCAACAACGACGTGCGCTACGTGCCCTTCACCTCCCACGTGCCTTTCGGCAAGGTGGTGAGCGCCACGCCTAACGGCCGTACCGAATGGTTCCCGCTGTCCGACGGTTCTTCCGCCTCCCACGGCGCGGACGTGAATGGTCCTACCGCCATTCTGCTCTCCAACTACAAGACCAAGAACTACGGCCTGCGCAACCGCGCTGCTCGCCTCCTGAACATCAAGTTCACTCCCAAGAGCGTGGAAGGCGAAGCCGGCACCGAAAAGCTGGTGCAGTTCATCCGCACCTGGTGCGACCTCAAGCTGTGGCATCTGCAGTTCAACGTGCTCAATCAGGAAACCCTGCTTGCCGCTCAGAAGGATCCGCAGAAGTACCGCAACCTCATCGTTCGTGTGGCCGGTTACAGCGCCTACTTCGTGGACCTGTCGCCCGACCTTCAGAATGACCTGATCGCCCGTACCGATCACGACGATCTGTAGTAGACAAGGGGCCTGATGCCCCGCCGGCTTCTCCTCCTTGCCGGGGAGGAGCCGGTTTTCTTTTATCGGAACGCGTCCGATTCCGGGCGCGGCGTTTCCGGAGGGCAGACCGCCCCTTTTCGCAGCCGCACGCGAGGTTATCATGAGTACGTTTGAGGACAGAAAAGTCACCGGCCTGGTGTTCAACATTCAAAAATATTCCGTTCACGACGGTCCGGGCATCCGCACCATCGTGTTCACCAAGGGCTGCCCTCTGGCCTGCCGCTGGTGCAGCAACCCCGAATCCCAGAAACCGCAGCCGCAGATGGCCTTCAACCCCACCCGCTGCATTTCTCCGGCCAAGTGCAACTTCTGCATTCCCGCCTGTCCCTACGGCTCCATCCGCGCGGTCAACGGCGCTCTCGACATCGACTGCACCCACTGCAACGACTGCGAAACCATCGCCTGCGCCTCGGCGTGTCCCGCGCAGAGCCTCATCGTGTACGGCAAGAACCGCACCGTTGAGGACGTGCTTCACGTGGTGGCTCAGGATTCCATTTTCTACTCCCGTTCCGGCGGCGGCATGACCATTTCCGGCGGCGAGCCGCTGTTCCAGAAAAAGTTCGCCCTGGCGCTTCTTCGCGAGGCCCGCAGACGCCGCATCAAGACGGCTATCGAAACCTGCGGCTGCGTGCCGTGGGAAACCATGGAAGAAGCGGCTCCGCTCCTCAACAACATCCTTTTCGACGTCAAGCACACCGACTCCGAAAAGCACAAGTGGGCCACGGGCAGAGGCAACGAGCTTATTCTTTCCAACCTGAAGAAGCTTTTGGAAACCTTCCCCGACAAGCCCGTGCTGGTGCGCACGCCCGTCATTCCCGACTTCAACGACGATGACGAAACCGCCCGCTCCATAGGCCGGCTGCTCAAGGGCTACGCCAACGTTTCCTATGAAGCGCTGCCCTACCATCGCCTGGGAACGCAGAAATACATGTTCCTGGGAAGAGAGTATCCCATGGGCGAAGTTTCCCTGCCCGCCGGCGTCGCCGCGCGCGTTCAGGCCATCGTGGACGAGGAACGAGGCGCAAAGTAGCTCCTTTTTATGCATGATCCTTCAACCAGGGAGGACTGGTGATGAAGATTATCGACTTTCGTTTTCGGCCTCACACCGAGGCCATTCTGAACGGCATCAAGAACAGCACCATGTTCAAGGCCAGCTGCGAAGCCAGCGGCTTCGACAAGTGGAAGCCGCAGACTCTCGACGAGATCGTGGCGGACCTCAAGGCCCGCGGCGTGACGCGCTGCGTCATTACCGGCCGCGACTGCCAGACCACCTACGGCTTCCCGGACAACAACGGCAGCGTGCTGGAATTCTGCCGCGCCTATCCCGACATGTTCCTCGGCTTCTGGGGCATTGATCCGCACAAGGGCATGGGCGCCGTGCGCGAAGTGGAAAAGGTGGTGAAGGAATACGGCATGAAGGGTATCGCCACCGATCCCTATCTTGCTCACATCAGCCCTTGCGAAGCCCGCTACTATCCCATTTACGCCAAGTGCTGCGAACTGAACGTGCCGGTGTTCATCACCATGGCTCCGCCGCCTCAGGTTCCCGGCGCGGTGATGACCTACACCGATCCGCGCGACGTGGACGTGGTGGCCCGCGACTTCCCCGAACTCAAGATAGTCATGAGCCACGGCGGCTATCCGTACGTGCATGAGGCCATTTACGCCTGCTATCGCAACAAGAACGTGTACATGGACATTTCGGAATATGAAGTGGCGCCCATGTGCGAAACCTACATCAGCGCCATGAAGTCCATGATCGCCGACAAGGTGGTGTTTGCCAGCGCCCATCCGTTCGTGGAGCAGGGCGAATGCCTGGCCAACTATGCCGCCATGGATCTGCCTGAAGACGTGCGTGAGAAGATCATGTACAAGAATGCGTGCAAAGTACTGGAAATCCCTGAAGATTAATGTTCCGTCAAGGGGCCGCTACGAAAACGCGGTGTAAATAAGGGGCCGCCGCGTTATCGCGGCGGCCTTTTTTGTACCCAGCCACGGCATTCCCCTTTTTGGGAAAGTATTGTGAACAGGATTAAATTATTGCAAAATGACTGGGCAGGTAGAAATTTTTATCCTTATTTCGGGTTATCCATGGATTCCGTGCTTCTTGAATATATGGAACAGGCTTTCGACGTTTTCCAGGACGGTATCTGGATAAGCGATGCAGATTCCACATGTCTTTTCGTCAATAAAAAGTACGAGGAGCTGAGCGGATTTTCCAAGAAATGGATGATGGGACGCAAGGCGACGAGCATTGTGGCCGAAGGCATTTTCGACGTGGCCGTCAATCCCGAAGTCATCAGTTCCGGCCGCCCTGTCTCAAAAATACAGACGCTTTCCAACGGAAAGCATCTTTCTCTCGACGGTTTTCCCATCCTGGACAGGAACGGAAAGGTGGTCATGTGCATCACCTTCATCCGCGACATCAGCACCATCGTGAACATGGAAAACAAGCTGGCGCATCAGCGCGATCTTTTGAACACCATGGTGCGGATCAACAATTCCAGCCTGCAGACCGTGGAGGACGGAAGCAATTTCATTTTCAGCTCGGCCATGGAATCCTTTCTGGCCAAGGCGCGCATCATGGCGCAGACGGACATCTCCGTGCTCATACTCGGCGAAACCGGCGTGGGCAAGGACGTGATGGCCCAGCGCATACACGCCATGAGCCGCAGGGCCGACAAGCCGTTCATCAAGGTGGACTGCGGCAGCATTTCCCCGAACCTCATCGAATCCGAGCTGTTCGGCTACGTGGGCGGAGCCTTTTCCGGCGCGAACCGCAGCGGCCGCATAGGCTTTATTGAAGCCGCGGCCGGGGGCACGGTGTTCTTCGACGAAATAGGCGAACTTCCCCTGCCGCTGCAGACAAGACTGCTGCGCTTTCTGCAGGACGGCGTCATCGTCCGGGTGGGCGCCAACACGCCCAAGAAGGTGGATGTGCGCGTGGTGGCCGCCACCAACAAGGATCTGGAAAAGGCCGTTGCCCGCGGAGAGTTCCGCAGCGATCTCTACTACCGGCTGAAAATTGCGGTGCTGAACATTCCTCCGCTGCGCAGGCGAAAGGAAGACATCATGCCGCTGGCCAATTTTTTCCTCCAGCAGTTTTCCAGAAGATACAACAGAGTGATGACCCTGGGCGACGACGTGGAGCAGCTGCTGCTCTCCTACGACTGGCCGGGCAACGTGCGGGAGCTCAAGAGCATGATGCAGGAAGCCGTGGTCACGTGCCCGAAGAACGTGGTGCGGGCCTATCATCTGCCCATCAGCTCGTCGTCCTCGCTGCGGGAGCCTGCTCCCGCGTCGGCGGAATTCGACTTCGAGGGCAAGGACTATCACGACATCATGCGGGAAATGGAATGCCGCATGCTGCGCGCGGCCATCGCCCGTTTTTCCGGCAACATGACGGCGGCTTCCAAAATGCTGCGCATGGACAGAAGCACCATGTTCCGCAAGATCAAGGATCTTGAGAAACATGGTCTGAAGGTTCTGTAGCGGCTCTCTAGGCTTTTTGCCTGGAAACGAGCGCCAGACAGATGCCGCCGAGAATGGGCACGGAACACAGGGCGAGGCGCAGGGTGATGGGCTCATTGAGCAGCAGCACGGCCAGCACCGCAGTGATGAGCGGCACGCTGAGCTGAATGACGGACGAGCCGGTCAGGCTGTAGCGCGGAACGATGACGTACCACAGAACATATCCGGGAGCGGAGGCCACGGCGCCGGCGGCCAGGGCACAGGCCCAGGCCGCGGGATGCGCGGGGGCCTCAAGCATCATGGCGGCGCATGCGGTGACGACGCCCGCAATGGCGCAGCGGAAGAAATTGCCCGCCGTGGCCAGCGAGGCGGAAGACGCGCCGCGGCCGCAGATGCTGTATCCGCCCCAGGAGAGACCGGAAATCACCATGAGCATGGCGCCGACCAGAGGCGGAGCGGTGAGGCCGGGAGAGAGCAGGGCCAGCAGTCCGGCAAAGGCCAGAGCGAGGCCCGCCGCCTGCATGCGGGTGAGCCGCAGGCCGTGGGCGAGGCCCCATCCCACCATGCCGAACTGCACGGAAATGTTGATGATGAGCGTGCCTGCGGCCGAAGGCATGGTCATGTAGGCAAGGGAGAAGCATATCATGTACAGGAAGAGAAACAGGGAACCGGCCCAGGAACTTTCCTTCCATGCCTGTTTCCACACGGAGCCTTTGCCGGGCGCGCCGCGCACCACGTGAAGGGCGCACAGCAGAGCCAGCATGACCGCGGCGGAAAGGCCGCGGATGGCGGTGTACTGGAGCGGCTCCATGCCCCAGACGACCAGAGCCGCACGGCACAAGATGGAGTTGAGAGCAAAAAGCGTCAGACAAAAGGCGGTGGCAAGAAAAAGTCGCATGGATTATCTCACAGGTCTGTTTGTTTCATCAGGGATGCAATGCATGTTTCATGCCAGAGCGGCGCGTGCCGCTGAAAAACTTTTTTACTATTGATATCGACATATTGCTGAATATGCCGGTGAGATCGGACAAGGCGTGCGGCGGCAAAATCCGCAGGAGACCGCAACGTTGTGCCATACGGCATAGGCGAAAATGCACAGCGTGAAGCGGGAGCGCGTCGCGCCCTGACGACGGGGGAAGACCGTCGGGTGTCCGGTCATGGGGACGGAGTATGACGATTTCTCTCATCATCAGTTTTGTAGTCGTGGGCTTTCTTTGCGGCGCCACCAGCATCGGCGGCATTCTGCTCATTCCTGCCATACAGTACGGCACGGGCATGCCGCTTTCCCTGGCGTCGGGCACGGCGCTGTGCAGCTTTTTCTTCACCGCCGCGGTGGGCACGTTTCTTCACTGGAAGCGCGGCAATCTGAAAAAGGAGATTGTGGTTCCTCAGTGCATCGGCGCGCTGCTGTTCAGCTGCTTCGGCGCGCTCACCAAGCATGTGGTGGGCGATGTGGCGCTCAACGCCATTCTGGCCGTGCTCATCATCATATCCGGCGCGGCCGCGCTGCGTCAGCCCCATCCCATGCGGAGCATGGAAACGGAACGCGGACGCTTCCGCTACCTGCTCTTCGTCGGCTCCTTCGTCGGATTCATGGCCGGCCTCACCGGCATGGGCGGCCCGGTGCTGTCCGTGCCCATGATGATCATCATGGGCTTTGCTCCCTTCGCCACGGTGGCGGCGGCACAGCCCTTCCAGATGTTCGCCTGCCTTTCCGGCAGCATCGGCAACATCATCATCGACCAGATCAACTGGAATATTGCGCTGATGTCCGTGGTGCTGCAGAGCGTGGGCGTCTGGGCGGGCATACGCGCGGCCAGTCACATGAACACGGCGATGCTCAAGAAGGCCATTGCCTGCCTGTGCGTGTTCACCGGCGTGTTCATGCTGCTGCGCTGACGCATTCCTGGCTTTTTCTATGAAAGAACCGGTCTGAACTGCTCAGGCCGGTTCTTTTTTGCTGAAAAGGCGTCGGACGCCTCAGGCGCGCTGGTCTGGATGCGTGTCGGAGGCTCCTTCGGGGATCTGCGTCTGCCTGTTATTCTCCGAGGGCCGCGTGATAGGCGTCGAGCGCGGCTTCGAGATAGGCGCCCTTCGGCTTTTCCGGCAGGCTCCAGGCAAGCGCATGCAGACCGGCGGCGAGATCGGCCCAGTCTATCCAGCCCATGTGGGCGAGGCGTATCACCTTGTCCTTGAGGTCGCCCTGACCGGCGGTGAGAATGACGCCGCAATCCTTGAATGCCTTGGCCACGATGGGACCGGCGGGCATGTCTTCGGGCATGAGCACGCTGGTGAGGCCCCAGGTGTAGCGGCCTTCTTCCTTGACGAACAGATTCATGCCCATGGCGGCAAGGCCGGTTCTGGCCATCTGCGTAAGGGCCCACTGCTTTTTGAACACGTTGTCCATGCCGAACTCATGCAGCATGGTCAGCGCTTCGTGCAGGCCCATGAGCAGGCTGATGGGCGAGGTGTAGTGGGTCTGATTCTTGGCGCAGCTGGCCCGCTCCTGAATCAGATCGAAGTAGTAGCACTGGGGGCGCACTTCTTCGGCGCGTTTCCAGGCGCGGGGCGAGAGGGCGATGAAGGCCAGGCCGGGGGGCAGCATGAGGCCCTTCTGAGAGCCGGTGATGAGGCAGTCGATGCCCCATTCGTCCATGCGCACGGGCGAGATGGACACCGCGGAAATGCCGTCGGCCACGAAGAGCACGTTGCGCTCGCGGGTGATGGCCGCCACTTCCTGCACGGGATGAAGCACGCCGGTGGACGTTTCGGAAATCTGCATGAACACGCCGCGGATGGCGGGATCGGCGTCGAGCATGGCGCGGATTTCCTCGGGATCGAAGGATTTTCCGGCGTCCTTGCGCAGGATCACGGGGTTGAGGCCGCGCATGGTTGCGATGTCCACCCAGCGGTTGCCGAAATATCCGGCCGTGGCCACGAGCACCTTTTCGCCGGGTTCAAAGAGATTGAACGCAGCGGCGGTCATGCCGCCGGTGCCGGAGCTGGCCAGCGGAATGACGGGAGATTCCGTGCAGAAGAGCTTTTTGAGCATGATCTGGTTTTCGGCCAGAATGGTCTTGAAGGCGTCCTTGCGGTGATGAAGCAGGGGGGAGGCCATGACCAGACGAACGCGGTCGGGAATGGGCGTGGGGCCCGGGGTAAGCATACGGGTAGCCTGAATGGATGACATGACAAAAACCTCTTGTGCCGGCGGCGCGCCGGAATGGGTGGCGCGGAAAATGCGCGTTTTTCACGGTATAGAAAAAAGAAGCGCGCAGCAAGCGCAAGTCGGGCCCGGCGGAGATAAGCTGCCGGGAGCAAAGGTCGTTCAGGCAAGACCGTTTCGCCGCGGGGCGACGGAAGAAGGGCTCTCGGACGGGCTTGAGGGGGAGTTTTCGGAAAAAGGCAGGCAAAAGAGCGCGGCGACGAACCGGGCGGATGCGTTGCGGCTTCTTCGGCGGGAAAAAGCCGTCTGCCGGGCGCGCAGGGGAGGTGGTGACACGCGCCGTTTGCCCGTTTCCGCCGAGTCCAGGAAGCGTTCACGTTTTTCGGCGTGGGAAGCGGCGCTCGCGCACAAAAAAAGGGCGGCCTGAAAAGGTCGCCCCTGATGTCTTATTCCGGCAGATGGCAAAGGAAGGTCTTGAGATAGGCCGTTTCGGGCATGGCCGGATGAATGGGATGATCCGGCCCCTGAAAGCCCTGGAACAGCAGCCGGGCGTGACGGCGTCTTTTGCCTGCCGCGCGGGTGACCAGATTGCGCAGGACATCGGCTTCCAGATGATGGGAGCAGGAACAGGTCATGAGCAGGCCGCCGGGGCGCACGAGATCGAGGCCCAGTTCGTTGACGCGCTGATAGGCTTCGAGACCCTGACGGGCGTCCTTCTTGCGCTTGATGAAGGCGGGCGGATCAAGGCACACGATGTCGAAGGTGCGGCCTTCGCGGCGAAGATCGGCGAGCAGGGTGAGGGCGTCGCCCTGCAGGGCTTCCGTGGCCGTGCCGAACTGTCCGGCGTTGCGTTCGGCGTAGGAGAGCGCGTGGGCGGAAGCGTCCATGAACGTGACTTTTCCCGCGCCGTTTTTGGCCGCCAGCGCGCCGAATCCTCCGGCGTAGCAGAAGGCGTCCAGCACGGTGCAGCCCGGCTGCGACTGCACGAAGGGCGTAAGCGCGGCGCGGTTCAGGCGCTGATCGTAGAACCAGCCCGTTTTCTGGCCTCCGCGCAGCGCGACGGCGTAGCGCATGCCGTTTTCTTCCACAAAAATTTCGTCGGGCGCGGAGCCCAGAGCTTCGCGCTGAAAGCGTTCGAGTCCTTCGAGATCGCGGGAGGCCACATCGTTGTCGAGCAGAATGGAGGCGGGGTGAAGCATTTCGTCGAGCACGGCAACGAGTTCGTTGGTGTGCGCGTCCATGCCCGCCGTGGTGATCTGGCAGACGAGGTGATCGCCGTGCCTGTCGGCGATGAGTCCCGGCAGAAAGTCGCCTTCGCCGTGGCAGAGGCGGTAGAAGGGCGCATGGAACATGCGTTCGCGCAGGGCCAGAGCGTCGGAGAGGCGGCGGCGCAGCAGATCCGCGTCGAGCGCTTCATCCGCCTTGCGGCTCACCAGGCGCACGGCGATGAGCGAGGCGGGATTGACGTAGCCCGTGCCGAGCGGACGTCCGCCGCAGTCGGCCACGAGCACGGACTGCCCCGGCGCAAACGACGAAAGCGGCGAACGTTTGACGTCTATTTCGTTGCTGAACACCCAGAGGTGTCCCACGCGCAGGCGACGGTCTTCGCCTTTTTTGAGAAAAACGGTTTCCATGGGCGTTTCCCCGATGCGTTGAAGGAGTGCCGCAGGAGAATGCTGCGGAGAGGAATCGGAAGGCGCGGGCGTTCGGAGTCGCGGGCGCGCGGCACCTGATCGTTGGGGCGGAGCGTATTTTCTGCGCTGCGCCCGGCGAGTCGGGCATTTTGGGCGAGTCGGGCGCGAAGAGGTGGCGTTTGCGCCCTGCCGTGTTCCGGCAGGAGGCAGGGCGGGCGCAGAACGGGGCGCGCTGCGGAGAAGGCAGGCGCGCCCGTCCGGATCAGAACAGTCCCAGAATGAAGATGCAGAACCAGAGCGCGGCGTTGAGCGCCAGCATGAGGAACACGGCGGCGGAAGCCATGTCCTTGGCGTTTTTCACCGCAATGTTGTAGTCGCGCGTGATGAGGTTGAGGGCCTCTTCGATGGCCGTGTTGATGAGCTCGGCCATCATGACGAGCAGCCACGCCCCGAGCGCGATGAGCCACGTGGTGAGGGGCTTGCCGCACGCGGCGAGCAGCACGATGAGGGCGATGAAGACGCCGCATTCCTGCCGGAAGGCAAGACTGAGGCGCACGCCCGTTCTGAGACCGGCCAGAGAGTAGCCGGCCGCCTTGAAGATGTGAAAGAAGCCTTCCTTCAGGCGTTCGCGGTCCATGACTAGGCCTGCTGCTGCGGCTCGCCGCCGATTTCAAAGGAGCGGAATTCGTTGGACTGACCGTTGGCCTTGGGGCATTCCTTGCGCAGATAGCAGATGTCGCACGCGCCGTGGAAGGGGAAGGGCGTGAGCACGCTGAACTTGGGCAGCATGGAATGCGTGACGTCCTGATAGTCCAGGCCTTCGGCGGCCAGCGCTTCGCGGAGCGCGGCCGTGGGCTGAGGCGCGGGCGCGCAGCCGGCGTCCTCCACTTCGGGCATGAGCTGATAGACGGCGCACTGACACATGGTCTGGGCAAGGGCGCTCAGGCGGAATCCGTATTCGGCGGATTTGGCCCATTCTTCGTCCACTTCCTTTTCCACGTCCTGATCGAGCCAGAGCGCGAGATAGCGGCCTTTGCCGGTTTCCAGCTTGATGGCGTGCAGCTTGGGCAGCCAGCGTTCCCACGCGTCGGCCAGCTCTTCGAGCACCTTGCCGCCGAGCCGCTTTTCGGAAAGCAGACTCAGCAGCAGTTCAAAGTCGAAAATGGGGCGGACTTGCAGCGTTTCCTTGGTGTAGCTGTTCATAAAAATCCTCTCGGAGTGATGTCGGATCGGCCGGGGTTCCCGCCTGAGCCGTCAGGAATGTTCCAATGTGCCGCGAGGCCGCGGTTCCGTCAAGTGTCGGCCGGTCAAAACGGCCCGGAGGCGGGAGGATATTCTTTACTTGCCGGGCAAGGCGGGATATGAAAGGAAATTCGGGTTCGTCCGAGAGGCGGCCCCATTTTTGAGAGGTCCTCATGAGTCAGATCAGATATCCCAGCAGGGTGCGTTACGAATACACTCAGGATCCCGACTGTCGTCTGCAGTACACGCACGGCGTGTGGGGCGGCATCAATCCGCAGGGTGAAATAGAAGTGAATTTCTATGTGGAAAGCGACAAGCTGCCGTCGTTTTCCGAAAGAGCCGTGGAACCGGACGGCGCCTTCGGCGCGGAAGTGGTTCCTTTTGACGAAGAGGAGCGCGTGATTACGCGTCACATCCATTCGCGGGTGCTCTTCAACTATCACACGGCCCGCGCTCTGATGGAGTGGCTGGAAGAGAAAATCGACACGCTCGAAATGGAAGAGAGCGCCAATTTCAATCCCGACGAGGGCGGCCCCGAGGTGCAGCAGTAATGCCCCGCAAGAACCGGTATCAGATAGGCGGCGCGGAGGAAGAAGAACGCGTAAGCCGTTCGCAGAAAAAACGCGACAGCGCCGCGCTTCAGGCCGTGGGGGAAAAGCTGGCCAGAATTCCCGCCGTGAAGCGGGCCCGTCTGCCGCTCCCGCCCGATCTCAAGGACGGGCTCGACGAGTACGACAGACTTTCCGGCTTTGAGGCGAAACGGCGTCAGCTTCAGTACATCGGCCGTCTCATGCGCGAGGCGCAGGAGGAAGGCACGCTCCAGCCCGTGCTCGACGCCCTTGACGTGCTGGAATAGGCCTTCGGCAGGAAAAACGGGGCGTATGCCGCTTTTTTTCTTGACGGATGCTGCCGAATCTGGCAAATGTACATGTGCAACGGGGATGTAGCTCAGTTGGGAGAGCGCTTGAATGGCATTCAAGAGGCCAAGAGTTCAATTCTCTTCATCTCCACCAGAATTTCAGCCGCCTGTACACACAGGCGGCTTTTTTCATATCTGAACCGGAGCGTGCCTTATGAAGCCGGATTTGCGCATTGACGACGATATACATGCCTGCTGCCCGGACTGCCGTCTGGGCTGGCTGATCTATGACGCGGAACCTCGTGAATCCGACGCGTCCGTATGGAACGCGGTGGAGGAGCTGCTGCCCGCATTGAAGGCGCAGCTGGAATCGACGCCCCTTGCCGACATGCCGAATCTCGGCGAGTCGCGCCGCGCGTATCGCGCCTGCGGCAAGGACCCCGGCCGCTGGAGGGTGTCGTCCGAAGCTCTGTACCGGCGCATCCGCCAGGGGCGGGACCTGTACCGCATCAATACCGTGGTGGACGTGAACAATCTCGTTTCTCTGGAAACGGGATTTTCTCTCGGCTCCTATGACAGGGATCGCCTTGAAGGGGGCGTCGTGCTGCGGCGCGGAAAGCCCGGGGAATCGTATCCCGGCATAGGCAAGGACTCCGTGAATCTGGAATGCATGCCTCTTCTGGCCGACGAAGCAGGCCCTGTGGGCAGTCCCACGAGCGATTCCACGAGGGCCATGGTGACGCCGGAAAGCCGTCGCCTGCTGACGGTGATCTATTCCTTTTCCCCGAGGGCGGAACTGGAAAAGGCGCTTGCGCTGGCCGCCGACCGATTCGGAACGCTGGCGGGCGCGTGCAATCTTGAGTTCGGCATAGTGGAGAGAATCAGTTAATGAAGCTTAATTTCAGTGATCGCGGCTTCTGGCTCGGCACGGTGTACTGCGTGCTTGCCGCTCTGGCGTGGGCCATCATCGGGCCCGTGTCCCGCGTGTGCTTTGCAGAAGGCATGGAGCCTGCCACCGTGGCGTTCTGGCGCATGGCCATTTCCGGCGTGTGCTTTCTCATTCACGCCATGCTCGTGGGCGGGCTGCATGCCGGAAAGCGCGACCTCGTGAGCATGGTGCTGTTCGGCGCGATCAACGTTTCCCTCGTGATTCTTTCCCTGCAGATTTCCATTCAGAAAAGCGGCGGAGCCATCGCCATCATTCTCATGTTCACGGCTCCGGCGTGGGTGGCTTTTTTTTCGCGCATTCTGTTTCATGAAGCCATCAACTCGGCCAAGATCACGGCCCTTGCGCTGGCCATGGTGGGCACCAGTCTGGTCTGTCTTTCGGGCGGAAGTCTGGGCGGCGAGGTCTCGTACATCGGCATAGGCTGCGGCCTGCTTTCCGGCTTCACCTACGCCTTCCAGTTTCTGTTCTTTGCCTGGTACAAGGATCGTTATTCCACGCAGGCTCTGTTTGCCATGACCTTTCTTCCTGCGGCGGTGGTGCTTTCCTTCTTCGCGCATTTTCGGCCCATATCCATGCATGCGGCGGGAGCGCTGTTCATTCTCAGCTTTGTCTCGACCTACGTTTCCTATTTCTGGTACGGCCAGTCGCTGCGCTATCTGTCGCCGGTGCAGGCCGCCATTCTGGGCAATCTGGAACCGGTGGTCGGCACGCTGCTGTGCTGGTGGCTCTGGAACGAGAATTTTTCCTTCATCGGCTGGGTGGGCTGCGCGCTGGTCATCGGCTCCGTGCTGCTTCTGACCATGAAACGGTCGTGACTTTTTCCGGCAGGGCCGGATGACGCCGAAGCGCCTCCCCAGGTGGAAGACGCTTCGGCGTTTTTTTATTGGAGCGCGGCCGCGAGCGCGTCGCCGAGGAAGAGGTAGGCGAAGCCGAAGTAGATGAACACCCCGAGCAGATCCATGACGGACGTGATGAGCGGGGAGGAAAGCGTGGCGGGATCCGTGCCCATGCGGCGGGCCAGGAAGGGCAGCGCGAGGCCGATGACGCCGCCGGAGGCCGTGCAGACGAACATGCTGAGGCCCACGGTGAGCAGCACGGGCGCATCGACGCCCTTGGAAACCCAGGCGAGCGAGCCTTCGAGCAGGGCCACGGTGAGTCCGAGCGCGCAGGCCACGGGCAGTTCGCGCCTGAGCACGCGCCACAGATCCGTCATGCCGAGGGTGACGTCGCCCACGGCCATGGCCCGGATCACCAGCGTGGCGGACTGACTTCCCGTATTGCCGCCCATGTCCACGATGGGCGCGATGAAGGCCGCGAGCACGATGACCCGCGAGAGTATTTCTTCCTGCGCGGCCACGAAGTTGCTCGTGACCACGCCGAACACCGTAAGAAAGATGAGCCAGAACGCGCGTACCTTGAACATGCTGAACAGAGGGGATTTGAGCAGATCGAGTTCCGCGTCCCCGGCCGTGGCGGTGCCGCCGAATCGGGCAAGCTGGGAGGCGTCCTGCTCCTTTTCCACGTCCATGGCGTCGTCCACGGTGATGACGCCCAGCATCCTGTTGTGTTCGTCGGTGACGGGCAGGGCCAGCAGATCGTAGCGGCGAATCATTTCTGCGGCGCGTTCCCGGGGCCAGGACGCGCGGGCGCACACAGGGTGGCGGCGCATGACGTTTTCCATGAGCTCGCCGTCGTCGGCGAGAAGCAGGTCCCGGAGCGACGCCGCGCCGAGCAGCCGCTGCTCCCTGTCGAGCACATAGACGACGTAAATGGATTCGCACCTGCCGGCGACGGCGCGCACGGTCTTGAGTGCCGCGGCCACGCGCGTTTCGGGAAGTACGGAAATATATTCGGAAGTGGCGACGGAGCCGGTGCTTTCTTCGGAAAAGGCGGAAAGGCGAATAAGGTCGCGTCGCACGTCTTCGCTCAGAGCGGCAAGCAGAGACTGCTGATCCTGCGGCGGGAGCAGCGCGTAGAAGTCGGCGCGTTCGTCGGAGGGCAGATGTTCAAAGAGCCGCGCCGCCTCGACGGGGGGCAGGGCGTGAAAAATTTGCGTCTGGAGGGCTTCGGGAAAGTAGCCGAAAAGTTCCGCGGCGACTTCGTCGCGCAGTTGCTTCAGAAGCGTGAGCGTCGTGGAGACAGGCAGTTCGGCAAGCGCCTCCGCGGTGTCGGAAGGATGTGCCTTTTCGACGAGTCTTGCAAAGTCGCGGGTGTTGCCGGCATGGGACAGTTCGCAGATGAGACGCAGAATTTCCTTATGGGTCATGACTGTTTTCCTCTGTAATATCGGAAGAAGGGGAGAGAAGGACGGCGACGGACGAATAGTTCGTCGAGCAGCTACTGTGGTTTTCCATGAAGGGTCTCCTTTTGAGAGTGTGGGATGATGTTCTGGGAATGAAGGACGCGGTTCTTCGATGCTCTTTGAGGCGATCTTGAGCGCAGGCGGGCCTGGGGCGGCGGAAACGGCCTGCGGCAGGCTGGCGCGAACAAGCGCGACGGCAAAGACCGCGTCGGCCTGGGACTAACGCAGTGCGGAAGGATGGGGAGGCGTGAAAAAGCGCAGAAACGCGAAGGGGAGGCCCCGCCGGAAGAGGCGGGAGAGGGAAGGATAAAGCATGGGGAGCTCCTCGTCAGGCTGTCCGGCCTGCGGGGAGATGGGGCGCAAGGTCGGTCAGCTCAGGGGGTTGAAGGTGCAGCAGCGTTGACTGGGACTGTCGGAGGACATGATGACTTCCTTGCGTAAGATAGTGTTGATGGGGCAGCAGTAGCCCGTAAAGCGCCGGCCTGTCAAGCGTACAGGATCACACTTTGGGTGAACATGCCGGAAAATTGCGGAGAATTTGCAGGCATGTTTGTCTCAAACGCGTTGCCCGGGAAGGTTTTTACGGTCTTGTTTGCGGGAAGAAAAAAAAGCGATGCCGCAAGTTGCGGACGTGAGAAAAGAGGCGTGAACAGGCGCACGGAAGGACTGATTGTTTCCATCGCGCCTGCGACGGCATGTTGACCTCGGAATCTCGGCCGGTTTGAGAGCTCGTGGCCGAAAAAAAAGCCCGCATTCCTGCGAATGCGGGCTTTGCGGCAGAGAGATGCTCAGGCCTTCTGGGCCTTGATCCAGGCCATGGCATCGGGCAGATTCAGTGTGCCTTCATAGATGGCACGCCCGGAGATGGCTCCCTGAAGGTTGGCTTCCACGCTGAGGGGGTAGAGCTTCTTGATGTCGTCCAGCGTGGCCACGCCGCCTGCGGCCACCACGGGCACGGGGCTTGCGTGCGCAAGGCGCGAGAGCATGGGCATGTTCACGCCGCTCTGCATGCCGTCGCGGGCGATGTCGGTGTAGATGATGAAGGCCGTGCCGTCGCCCACGAGGCGGGGCATGACTTCATCCACGGTGAGTCCGGCGTCGGTCACCCAGCCGCGGGTTTTGAGGCGGCCGTCCACGGCGTCGAGGGAGACGCCGATCTTGCCGGGAAAGAGCGAGCAGAGTCTGGCGTATTCCCGGGGCTTTTCCAGCGCCATGGTGCCGATGATGAGCCTGGCGACGCCGGCGTCGAACCACATGCGGGCGGCGTCTTCGTCGCGCACGCCGCCGCCGAGCTCGATGGGAATGTCGAGCGCGCGGCTGATGCGGGCCACGAGATCGGCGTTGACGCTTTTGCCCTGAAACGCGCCGTCGAGATCAATGAGATGCAGCCATTCGGCGCCCTGCTCCTGCCAGTGCAGGGCGGCGGCCACGGGATCGTCGCTGAAAATGGTGGATTCGTCGGCCTTGCCCTGCTTCAGACGCACGGCCTTGCCGTTCTGCAGATCGACTGCGGGAAAGATGATCATAATCCGAACGCCTCCACGGCCTTGTCCATGCCTTCGGCCGCGAGTTCCTGCGCCGTGACCCAGCTTCCGCCGCGCTTGAAGAAGGTTCCTATTTTGGTGATGTCGCTGGCCAGGGGCTTCTGTTCTTCGGCGAAGTGGCAGCGCATGACGAGCGTCACGGGATTGCGCGCGTCGATGAGGTAGAAGTCCTCGTTGACGGCGGCGGCGGAAACCACGCCGGCCTTGCCGCCCACGCGCTCCTGCATGGTGATGACCTGCGGCACGATGATCATGTCCGCGCCCGCCTTTCTGGCGCGCTCGGCCCAGGTGACGAGGGCGTTGCGGCGGCCGCGTTCATCCTTGGCCATGTCGCCGCTGATGTCGGCGTCGCTCAGGAACACGTAGGGATGCAGGTTGGGATGAAGTTTTTCACGGAACAGCGCGTCCAGACTTTTCAGCGTCTGGTCGGAGATGCGCTTCTGGTCTTCGGGAATGAAGCCGGAAAGCAGTTCCGCGGTCTGAGTGGGCTGCGTGAAGGGTGCAACGGCCACCACGAGATCGGGCATGATGAGGCGCTGCTGTTCCTCGGCTTTCTGGCAGCCGGCCAGCAGGCACAGACTGAACAGAACGAGAAGAAAATGACGGAAAGGCATCAGTCGAGACTCCCCTTGGTGCTGGGCATGCGGTCGTCGCTGCATCGTACAGCCTGCGCCAGCGCAAGGCCCAGTCCCTTGGCGGCGGATTCCAGCAGGTGATGTCCGTTTTTGCCGTACTGGAAGCTAATGTGAAGATTGCACTGCGCCGCCGAGGCCAGCGCCTTGTAGAATTCCCGCCACACGTCTTTTTCCTCGCCGGCGATGACCGGAGGAAGCAGCTCGTCGCCGCGGAATTCCAGCCAGGGACGGCCCGAAAGATCCACGGTGACGTCGGCCAGGGCTTCGTCCATGGGCACGCGGGCCCAGCCCGTGCGGGCTATGCCCTTTCTGTCGCCGAGGGCCTCGCGCAGGGCCCTGCCGAGGCACAGCGCCACGTCTTCCGTGGTGTGATGCGCATCGACGTGCATGTCGCCGGAACAGGTGAGGCTAAGGTCGAATCTGGCCCAGAAGGCCGTGAGCGTGAGCATGTGATCGAGCATGCCGAAGCCCGTGGAAACGGTGGTCTCTCCCCTGCCGTCGAGGCGAAGTTCCAGCCTGACTGAGGTTTCTCCCGTGGAGCGCGAAAGCGTTGCGCTGCGGGGTTCGTCATTCTGCGACATCAGGCTTCCTCCTTGTCTTCGTCGTCGCTTTTTTTGTCTTCCTTTTTCTTGTAGGCCATGGCCGACACGTAGATGCTGACCTCATAGAGCACCAGCATGGGCAGGGCCATCAGGCACTGGGAGAACACGTCGGGCGGCGTAAGTATGGCGGCCACGATGAAGATGACCAGAATGGCGTAGCGGCGGGAGCGCCGCATGAGATCGGGCGTGAGAATGCCGAAGCGCGAAAGGAAATACGCGAACAGGGGCATTTCAAACACCAGGCCGAAGGCCAGCAGCAGCTTGAGCGCAAAGCTGAGATATTCCTCCACCGAGATCATGGGTACGATGGTGTCGGTGGCAAAGCCCATGAAGAACTGGAAGGCGATGGGGAACACCAGGAAGAAGCAGAACGCCGCGCCGGCCAGAAAGAAGATGGAGGAGAAGAAGGCGAGCGGCAGCACGGCCCTTTTTTCCTCGCGATAGAGGCCCGGCGCGATGAAGGCCCACAGCTGATAGAAGCTGAAGGGGCTGGTGCCGAACAGCGACGCTACAAGCGCCACCTTCATGTAGGTGAAGAAGGCTCCCTGGGGCGAGGTGTAGATGAGCTTGCTGCCTTCGGGCATGCAGGCCTGAAGCGGCGCGGAAAGGAAGGCGTAAAGCTGTTCGGACACGCCGTAGAAGGCCACGAAGCCGAGCACCACGATGATGACGATGCGGAACAGACGCCGGCGCAGCTCGTTGAGATGCCCGAGAATGCTCATGGGCACGTCGTCTTCCGCGCCTTCGGGCTCGTCATCGTCGTCGCTGTCGTCGTCGGTTTTTGCCGGAGCCTGAAACGCGGCGAAGGCGGGCGCGTTCTCGTAGGGCGGCGCGGGTTCCTTCGGCGGAGTTTCCTCTGTCTTGTCGTCTTCCGCTTTTACGTCGGCGTTGTCGGAATCTGCCGCGTCTTCAGCACTGCCGGAATCCGGCGTCGCTTCGGCGTCGGGGCCGGAGGCGTCGTCGCGGTTCAGCGCATCGTCGGCTGCGCTCTCGGTCTCATCGGAGCGGGATTCGTCCGAGAAAAGATTGAGAGGGCCGTGCGGGCTGCCGTCCTCGGAAATGTCGGAAAGCTCGTCGTGCTTTTCCGCCGGGGCGTCGGACGCGGCCTGCGGTTCGTCGGCAGCCTTCGGCGCGTCGGATTCGCCTTCGGAAGCGTCGCCCGCAGGCTGATCGGGGCGGAACTCGTGACCGGTGGCTGCGGCCCTGGCCGCGGAAGCGTAATAGGAGGCAAGATCCGGCTTGGCGTCTTTGGCGTCGTTCTGCTTGTCGTCCCCGTCGATCGGGGTCTGGGAATAGTCTTTATCTTCCATACCGGTGATCCGTTCAGGCCTTGTTTTCCGTCTCCGAAACAGAGCTGCCGGTCGAACCGGAAGTCGTCTTTTCACGTTCTGCCGCCTTTTTCGCCTTGGCTTTTTCCTCTTCTTCCTCAAAGGCTATTTCCGTATTGAGGCTGCGCTGAAACTCCGTGGACACGCGGCGGAATTCTCCCATGGCGCGGCCGAGCGTATGCGCTATCTTGGGCAGATTCTTGGGTCCGAGAACGAGAAGGGCCACGACCAGGATGACCAGCAATTCTGTGCTGCCGATGCCGAACATGTATAAAAACTCCTCAAGCGGGTTATCTCTCCGTCAGCCTTGGACGGTAGCATATCGTTGTGGGGCCTTCAAGTGCATCCTTGTCTTCCGCGGGCTTGGCAGAAGGGGCGTTTACGTGTCGTCGCGGGCGGAAAGACCGTCGCCGAAATGCCTGCGGAGCACGTGTCCGCGCGCATCGAAGGTTACGCCTTCGGCCTCCAGCAGGGCGCGCTGACGCGCGGAGCCGTCGGGCGGCATGGGGGCGAGGCTGCCGTCCTTCCGCACCACCCGCTGCCAGGGCACGTCCGGCGGGCAGACGTGCAGCGCCCAGCCGACCTGCCGGGCCATGCGCGGATTGCCGGCAAGAAAGGCGACCTGGCCGTAGCTGACGACCTGCCCCGGCGGCACGGCGCGCACGATGCGATAGGCGAGTTCAAAGAAGTTCATGACGATGTTTTTCGTGGCGGCCTTGAATCCGGTTTCAGGCGACGGGGTTGTGCTTTCTGCGCAGAGAGGCGCTCATTCTCCACCAGGAGAAGAGAAACGTCAGGGAACTCAGCGTCCAGGTGGCGGGATAGATCCAGTAGATGACGGCGATGACGGGGCACAGCGTGAGAAGCGGGGGAAGAATGGTCACGCGCACGGCGCACCAGCAGAGAAGAATGACCGCCATGGCGAACATGGGGCGCCCTGCGCCGCGGAAGGCGGCGGCCAGGCCGTGCGTGCAGGCGGGCAGCAGATAGAAGGGCGCGGCCACGCGGGCGTAGTCTGCGCCGAGACGGATGACCTCAGCATCGCTGCTGAACAGCGACATGAGCTCTTCGCGCCACGTGAAGACGCCCGCGCCGATGAGTTCCGCCAGAATCATGGAAAAGGCGAGGCCGAAGCGCAAACCGACGCGCACGCGCAGCGGATGATGCGCCCCGGTGTTCTGCCCCACGAAGGTGGCAAGGGCGAGCGCGAGACTCATGGCGGGAATGAGGCAGAAGCCTTCTATTTTCTGATACGCGCCGCAGGCCGCCATGGCTGCCGCGCCGAAGGTGTTGATCTGGCTCTGGATGACCACGTTGGACAGGCCGATGACGCAGTTCTGCAACCCGGAGGGAAAGCCGTACACGGCAAGGGGGCGCAGGCAGTGAGCGTGGAAGCGGATGCTTCGCAGGGAAAGATGAAAGGGGGCGTTTGCGCGGCACAGGACGAGGCCGCAGAGCACGGCAGAGAGCAGCTGGGCAATGACGGTGGCCGCGGCGGCCGACCACACGCCCCAGTGGCAGAGACTGATGAAGGCAATGTCGAGCACGACGTTGACCACGGAGGAAAAGATGAGGAAATACAGCGGATAGCGACTGTTGCCCACGGCCTGCAGAATGCTTGCGAGCACGTTGTACACGACAAGGCCGAGAGATCCGGCAAAGTACACGCGCAGGTACTGGGCGGTTTCGGCAAAGACGTCGGCGGGGGTGTTCATCCAGCGCAGAATCTGCGGAGTGAAGACGACGCCGAAGATGGTGAGCGCGAGCCCTGCGGCGATGCCGAAGGCCGCAAGGGTGTGGATGGAGTGACGCATGTCCCGGAATCTTGCCGCGCCGAACTGCTGGGCGATGACCACGCCTGCGCCGAGGCTGATGCCGTTGATGAAGCCTACAAGCAGGAAAATGAGGTTGCTTGTGCCGCTGACGGCGGCAAGGGCCCTGTCGCCGAGCAGATTGCCCACGATGAGGGAATCGGCGGCGTTGTAGAGCTGCTGAAAGAAGTTTCCGAGAAGCAGGGGAACGGCAAAGAAGGTGATGGCCTTCCATATGGAGCCGCCGGTCATGCTGTTTTTTGGCGTGCGCATGGAAAATGTCCGCAAAGCGACGAGTTGGAGCGTTCGGCCGGAAGGGGCCGCTTTGCCCGGCAGTGGGCGGGAACAGAAAGGGCGCGGATGCGCGCGCCGTGCCGCAGAGTAGAGCAGATTGAGAAAAAAGAACAGGGGGCAGGGGCGACGCGGACGCGTCATGGGGAGAACATCGGAAAGATTCGTCGGATGCGGAGATAAAAAAAGCCCCGGAAGCGGGCTTCCGGGGCGGAATGGCTTATTCCCACTCGATGGTAGACGGCGGTTTGGAGGAGATGTCGTACACTACGCGGTTGACGCCCTTCACCTCGTTGATGATGCGGCCGGAAATTTTGGCCAGCAGATCGGCGGGCAGGCGCGCCCAGTCGGCGGTCATGGCGTCCACGCTCTCCACGATGCGCAGGGCGATGACGTGCTCGTAGGTGCGGCCGTCGCCCATGACGCCCACGGTCTTGAGCGGCAGAAGCACGGCGAAGCCCTGCCAGACCTTGCGGTACCAGCCGGAGGCGCGGAGCTCTTCCATGACGATGACGTCGGCCTTGCGCAGGATTTCCAGACGCGGCTTCGTCACTTCGCCGATGACGCGGATGGCAAGACCCGGGCCGGGGAAGGGATGACGCCACAGGATGGATTCGGGAATGCCGAGTTCGGCGCCCACGGCGCGCACTTCGTCCTTGAAGAGTTCGCGCAGGGGCTCGATGAGCTTCATGTTCATCTTTTCGGGCAGGCCGCCCACGTTGTGGTGGCTCTTGATGACGGCGCTCGGTCCCTTGTAGGACACGGACTCGATGACGTCGGGATACAGGGTGCCCTGAGCGAGGAACTTGACGTCGTGACCGGCGTCCTTGATGGCCTGGGCTTCCTTGTCGAAGACGTCGATGAAGGTGTGGCCGATGATCTTGCGCTTCTTTTCAGGATCGTCCACGCCGGCCAGCAGGTTGAGGAACAGATCGGAGGCCTGAACGTACTTGAGGTTCAGATTGAAGTGTTCGCGCAGGTATCCCACGACCTCTTCGCCTTCGTTCTGACGCAGCACGCCGTTGTCCACGAAGATGCAGTGGAGCTGCTGACCGATGGCCTTGTTGAGCAGCACGGCCACCACGGTGGAATCCACGCCGCCGGAGAGCGCGCAGATGACGTGGCTGTCGCCCACGGTTTCGCGCACCTGCTTCACCACGCGTTCCACGAAGGAGCTCATGGACCAGTCGGGCGTGATCTTCGCCACCTTGAAGAGGAAGTTCCGGATCATCTGCGCGCCGTCTTCGGAGTGATGCACTTCGGGGTGGAACTGCAGGGCGTAGATGCGGCGTTCGTCGCAGCTCATGGCGGCCACGTCGAGGGTGGCGGTGCGGCCGGTCACGATGAAGCCGGGCGGAGGCGTCTGCACCTTGTCGCCGTGGGACATCCACACGCGGGAGCTTTTGCCTTCGGCGAGGGAGGCAATGCCGTCCCACAGGGGGCAGTCGGCCACCTTTTCAAAGTCGGCGGGGCCGTATTCGCGGGTTTCGGACTGGGCGAGCACGCCGCCGAGCTCGTGGGCGAGCAGCTGCATGCCGTAGCAGATGCCGAGCACCGGCACGCCGAGTTCAAGCAGGCCCTTGTCGAGGCGGGGAGCGTCCTTTTCGCCCACGCTGGCGGGGCCGCCGGAAAGAATGATGGCGTCGGGATGCATGGCGGCCACGGCCTCGGCGGAGGTGACGCAGGGATGAATTTCGGAATAGACTCCGGCCTCGCGCACGCGGCGGGCGATGAGCTGGGTGACCTGGGAGCCGAAGTCGAGAATGATGACTTTGGACATGCGATTTCCAGAGATGTTGAGGCCCTGCTCCGCGGGTAGGGCGAAGCAGGGCCGTGACGGTTAGTTTTCGACCTTGTAGTTGGGGGCTTCCTTGGTGATGATGACGTCGTGGACGTGGCTTTCACGCAGGCCGGAAGCGGAGATTTCCACCATGTGGGCCTTCTGATAGAGCTCGTCCAGCGTGGAAGCGCCCAGGTAGCCCATGCCGGAGCGCAGGCCGCCCACAAGCTGGAACACGGTGTCGGAAACAGGACCGCGGGCAGGCACGCGGCCCACGATGCCCTCGGGCACCAGCTTCTTGGTGGGGTTCTGGAAATAGCGGTCGGCGCTGCCGGCGCGCATGGCGTCGATGGAGCCCATGCCGCGATAGGTCTTGTAGGCGCGGCCCTGATAGAGAATGGTTTCGCCCGGGCTTTCGTCGGTGCCGGCGAGCATGCTGCCGATCATGACGGTGTGCGCACCGCAGGCGAGCGCCTTGACGATGTCGCCGGAGAACTTGAGGCCGCCGTCGGCGATGCAGCAGCGGTCGGCTTCACGGGCGGCGCGGCTGCCTTCCATGACGGCCGTCACCTGCGGAACGCCGACGCCGGCGACCACGCGGGTGGTGCAGATGGAGCCGGGTCCGATGCCGACCTTCACGGTGTCGGCGCCGGCCTTGATGAGGGCCTTCGCGCCTTCATAGGTGGCCACGTTGCCCGCGATGAGCTGGCAGTTCGGGAAGGTGGAACGCAGCATTTCCACGCTGCGCAGCACGTTGGCGGAATGGCCGTGAGCGCAGTCGAGCACGAGCACGTCGACGCCTGCGGCGAGCAGTTCGGAGGCGCGATATTCGCAGTCCTTGCTGATGCTCACGGCGGCGCCCACGCGTAGACGGCCCTTGTCGTCCTTGCTGGCGTTGGGGTACTGCTGCACCTTGTCGATGTCCTTCATGGTGATGAGGCCGCGCAGCTGGCGGTTTTCATCCACGACGAGGAGCTTTTCGATGCGGTGGGCGTGCAGGTGATGCTTGGCTTCTTCGAGAGTGGTGCCCACGGGCACGGTCACGAGGTTTTCGCGGGTCATCACTTCGCAGACGAGAGTGGTCTGCGGTTCGGTGACGAAGCGCACGTCGCGGTTGGTGAGAATGCCGACGAGCGCGCTGTTCTTCACCACGGGCAGGCCGGAAACGCGGAAGTCGGACATGAGGTCCAGAGCGTGCTGCACCGTGTCGTCGGGGGCGACGGTGACGGGATCGAGAATCATGCCGCTTTCGGACTTCTTGACCTTTTCGACTTCAAGGCGCTGGCGGGCGACGTCCATGTTCTTGTGGATGATGCCTATGCCGCCCTGACGGGCCATGGAAATGGCCATTTCGGCTTCCGTTACGGTATCCATGGCGGCAGAGATGAAGGGTACGCCGAGCTTGATGCTGGGAGTCAGCCATGCCGACACGTCAACCATGTCCGGCGTGACTTCCGAATATTCGGGAACCAGAAGGACATCGTCGAATGTCAATGCCTTGCCAAGCACAGTGGCCATATGTTTCCTCCGGGGTTGGATTAAAATCGGAAAAAGATAGGTCAGGATATCGAGGTGACATGTGCCTGTCAACAGCAGGAATCACGCCCCTCTCATGACTCCGGCCCGGGAGACGGGGGCGGCGGGAACGCAAAAAAGGCCGGAAAGCGTGCTTTCCGGCCTGGAACCATGCGGAGACAGAGGAAAATCAGCAGCGGAGGTTGGAACCCTGGCTGGAGTTGCGGGAAATGGTTTCTTCCGCGGCGTCGCATTCGACGGATTCTTCGGCGGGCTTCTCTTCGGCTTCGCCGCAGCGCAGATTGGAATCGCGGCTGGAGTTGCGCGAGATGGTGGCTTCGGCAGGGTCGCATTCCGCGTCTTCGGGCTTGTCGGCGGGGGCGGGAGCGGGGGCCGCTTCGCCGCAGCGGAGGTTGGAGCCGTGGCTGGAATTGCGGGAAATGGTTTCTTCCACGGCGTCGCATTCAGCGTCGTCCTTCGGCTCTTCAACGGGATCGCTGCAGCGCAGGTTGGACGCCTGGCTGGAATTGCGCGAAATGGTCGTTTCTGCGGCGTCGCATTCATGGTCTGAGGGCGCGCCGTTCATGGCGTCGCGCAGCCGCTGTTCGTCCTCGTGGGAGAGCGAGGTCTGAATGATGGTGCCGCCCGTGCCCTTGAGTTCCTGCAGGGCCTTGTCCATGGTGATGCTGCGGAAGAGAATGAACAGCATGGAGCCGCCGGGTTTCAGATTCTGACCCAGCTGCTTCATGAACTCATCGTTGATGCCGACGTCCGCCAGCGCGCCGGAAATGGCGCCGGCCCCGGCGCCTACGGCCGCGCCGAGCAGAGGATTCATGAAAAGCAGACCTATGAGCAGGCCCCAGAAGCCGCCGGAAACGGCCCCGGCGCCGGTAAGGTTGTGGAGCTGAAGCAGTTTGATCTTGCCATCCTCCTTGCGGACGGCGATGACGGCGTCTTCCAGATCGACAAGATATTCCTGCTGCATTTTGAGAAGTCTCAGACGTACTTCTTCAGCCTGAAATTCGTTGGGATAGGCAACGACGACAAGAGTACTCATGGAACCTCCTTTTTGTTTACAGGTACCATGCGCGCCGATAAAAAGCTATGAGTATTGTAAAGAAATATTTGGCAGGCGCGAAGTTATTTTCCGCACCAGTAGAGAGCGTATGCGTCGCCGTTGCGGCTGCAGTTGCAGAGGCTCATGGGAAAAAAGGCGCGTTCAGGCGAGCTTCAGATGCAGGATGGGAAAGGGAAGGCCGAGAGCGTCGGAGGCGCTGCGGCCCGCGACCTCAAAACCGGCGTGAAGGTAGAATCCGAGGCCCTGCTCGTTCTGTTCGTTGACGTCCACGCGGCGCGCGCCGCGTCGGATGGCCTCGTAGAGAAGATCTCCCCCCAGTCCCCGGCCGCGATGGGCGGCCGCAACGAAGAGCATGTCCACCATGTCGCCGTGCATGCCGAGAAACGCGACGGGATTATCGTCCTCCAGGGCCACGAGCAGCACGGGAACCTTGCGCAGCCCTTCAAGCACGTGCGGGCGCAGCATGATGATGTCCTGGTTGGAAAGAAAGTCGTGCGTGGCCGCCACCGAGGATTCCCAGACCAGCAGCAGGCATCCGAGAAGCCCCTCCGGGCGATCCTTGATTTCTTCAATGGTCATGATGTCTCCACAGCGTTTGGATGATGCGGGCGCTCTTCGGAAGCGGAGCGGGTGGCCTAAGCTGATGCGCCTGCCGTGCAGTTTTCTCTGGCCGAGGCGGTCTCGTCAGGCAGGGGCGTTTTTGTCGAAGCGTGCGGCCTTTCGGAAGTCGCGCCGTTGACGAAGCACGCGAAGGGGAGGCGCTTTCGGCCGGGGGAGGGCGCGTAACTCGTAATGCACGCGGCGCACCGCGGAAGCCGCCTGTGCGGGGCGGAGAGCGCCGTCATGAAAAAAGGCCATGAGGCAGTTTCCTCATGGCCCGTCGGACTACTTTTTCTCCCGCTTGGCGTGGGAGGATCTCAGATGCAGGCGCATGGGCGCGTGCCGTATGCCGAACATGCGGCGCAGGGAGCGTTCCAGATAGCGGGCGTAGGAAGGCGCCACGCGGTCGGCGTCGTTGACGAAGCACACGAAGGTGGGCGGTTCGCTTTCGGCCTGGGTGAGATAGAAGAACTTGGGACGCACGCGGCGCACCACGGGAGCCTGATGCCGGGTGAGGGTTTCTTCCATGGCTCGGTTGAGCAGGCCGGTGGACACGCGGGTGCCGCACTCGGCGTAGATGCGCTCGGCCAGCGGAATGAGCTTGTTCAGGCCTTCGCCCGTGCGCGCCGACGTGGGCACCAGCGGCACATGATAGCAGAAGCTGAGCTCTTCCTGAAGATCCTTCATGAGGTCGGCGCGGGCCTTGGTGGGAATGAGGTCTATCTTGTTCACGATGATGAGGAAGGGCGTCTTGCGCTCGTCGAGCAGCTCGATGAGGCGCTTGTCCTGCGTGGTGAGGCCTTCGGTGGCGTCCAGCAGCAGGAAGGTCACGTCGGCCTTGGTGGTGCTCTTCAGCGAGGAGTTCACGGAAAAGCGCTCCACGGTGTCGGTGATGCGGGAGCGGCGGCGCACGCCGGCGGTGTCCACGAAGGTGTAGGTCTTGCCGTTCTTCTCCACGGAAACGTCCACGCTGTCGCGCGTGGTGCCCGCCTGATCGCTCACGATCATGCGGTCTTCGCCGATGAAGGCGTTGGTCATGGAAGACTTGCCCGCGTTGGGGCGGCCGAGCAGGCAGAGGCGCAGATGATCGGTCGCCTTGCGGCGGCGGATGCCGGGCTTGTCGCGGTCTTCTTCCAGCTCTTCGGAGTGGTCTTCCTGCGCTTCTTCGTCGAAGCCGTCGTCTTCCGGCAGCATGTCGCGTATTTCTTCCTCAAGGGCGCGCAGATTGTGTCCGTGTTCCGCGGAGCAGGCGATGAGGTGAAAGCCGAGGCCGTGGAATTCGGCCAGCATGAGCTCTTCCTTTTCCGCGCCGTCCACCTTGTTGACCACGAGCAGAATGGGCTTGTCGCACTTGCGCAGGTACGAGGCGAGATGTTCGTCGAAGGGCATGAGGCCGTCGCGGCCGTCCACCACCATGCAGATGACGTCGGCTTCCTTCAGCGCGGCCTCGGCCTGACGCAGAATGTCGGCCTCAAAGCCGCGGATGCCCGCCGGACCTTCGGCCACGGCTTCGTGATGATCCAGCGTGATGCCGCCGGTATCGACAATGGCGAAGTCGCGTCCGTAGCGGGAACGCACCACGCCTTCCATGCGGTCGCGCGTGACGCCCGGACGGTCGTGCGTGATGGCGCGGTTGCTGCGGATGAGGCGGTTGAACAGGGTGGACTTGCCCACGTTGGGGCGGCCCAGCAGAACGACTTTGGGCATCATGAGCGCACACCTCGCAAAAAAATGAATGTATGGTTAGGCCGGCCGGGCGGCCGCCCGAGCATGAAAAAAGAAAAATCGTGCAGAACGGAGGCAATCTTTTACGCCCAACTGCCCCGTCTGTCCAACATTTTTAGGATACTCCCTCCGAACGGAGGAAATCAAGCGAAGAAAAATGTTATTATAACATATTGAAATATAATGAAAAATAAAAAAATCCTTGCAATATTCCGCCAATTCGTCTATAAATGCTTACTTTCAGCTCCAGCAAAAGACATTTCCCTATAACGGAGTCCAGCCATGACCCGCAAAGATCGTACGGAAGGTATCTACAGTCGTCGCGAAGTTCTCGACGAGAGCGAACGCCGTCAGTACAACCTCATTCAGCTCAAGGACCTGCTTTCCTACGCCTACCGCTATTCGGAAGACGTTAAGAAGCGTTTCGACCGCGCGCAGTTCAACGTCGAAAAATTCAAGACGCTGTCCGACCTCAAGCATATTCCCATCCTTAAAAAGAAGGAACTCATTTTCCTGCAGACCATGGGCCCGCGCCTCGGCGGTCTGCTCACCAAGGACATCGGCGAACTGCGCCGCGTGTTCCTTTCCCCCGGCCCCATCTTCGACCCCGAAGACAGAAATGACGACTACTGGGGATACACCGAAGCCTTCTATTCCGTGGGCTTCCGTCCCGGCGACGCCGTGCAGGTGACCTTCAACTATCACCTGGCTCCCGCGGGCCTGATGTTTGAAGAGCCGCTGCGCAACCTCGGCTGCGCCTCCATTCCCGCCGGTCCCACCGACGCCGCCACGCAGCTCGACATCATGCAGAAGCTGCGCGTTTCCGGCTACGTGGGCACGCCTAGCTTCCTCATGCACCTTGCCCAGCGCGCCGAAGAAAAGGGCCTCAACCTGCGCAAGGATCTCTTCCTGGAAGTGGCCTTCGTGACCGGCGAACGCCTGTCGGAAAAAATCCGCAGCCAGATGGAAAAGAAGTACGACATCATCATGCGCCAGGGCTACGGCACCGCCGACGTGGGCTGCATAGGCTACGAGTGCTTCCAGAAGAACGGCCTGCACATTTCCAACCGCTGCTATGTGGAAATCTGCCATCCCGACACCGGCATTCCGCTCAAGGACGGCGAAGTGGGCGAAGTGGTGGTGACCGCCTTCAACAAGACCTATCCGCTGATCCGTCTTGCCACGGGCGACCTCTCCTACATCGACCGCACGCCCTGCTCCTGCGGACGCACGAGCCCGCGCCTCGGCAGCATCGTGGGCCGCGTGGACACTACCGCCCGCATCAAGGGCATGTTCGTGTATCCGCATCAGGTGGAACAGGTCATGGCCCGCTTTGAGGAAATCAAGCGCTGGCAGATCGAAGTCACCAACCCCGGCGGCGTGGACGAAATGGTGCTCTACGTCGAAGCGAGCAACTTCAAGCGCAAGGAAGAGCTTCAGCATCTGTTCCGCGAGCGCATCAAGCTGCGCCCCGAACTGCGCATTCTTGCCCCGGGCAGCCTGCCTCCGCAGATCAAGCCCATCGAAGACAAGCGCGTCTGGGATTAATCCCGGAACGCTTTCCGCCTTCGGGCGGTGAGAAAAAATTGTTGTCAGGGCGGTCGTCCTTCGGGGCGGCCGTCTTGTTTTTAATGTCGTTTGCGGCTAGCTTGTGAAAAAATGCTACAAGGAGGTAGCGAAGTTCGCGGAACAAAGGGCAGGTATTCCTTGAATTTGGTGCAAAAATGTGGATGCGCGCCTGAACCGCGAAACAAAAACAGATTACTTTCATAAGAATTTCCAGAGGATCTTGACAAAAGGCAAATATTCACTAAAAATGTCGACATTCGACAACGTAGTTGCTCCATTTTTTATTATGCGAGGACACCATGATTAAAGTTGTTTCCACCAATGCGGCTCCTGCGGCCATCGGCCCCTATTCTCAGGGCATCCAGGCCTGCGGAATGACGTTCTTTTCCGGCCAGCTCGGCATTGATCCCGCGACCGGCAAGCTCGCCGAAGGCGGCGTGAAGGCGCAGGCCGAGCAGTCTCTCAAGAATATCGCGGCTCTTCTCGCCTCCGTGGGCGCGAAGCCGTCCGACATTGTGAAGACCACCATTTTCCTGGTGGACATTGCGGATTTCGCCGCTGTGAACGAAGTGTACGGCAAGTTCTTTGACGGCGCGTACCCTGCCCGTTCCTGCGTGGCCGTGCATCAGCTCCCCATGAACGGTCTCGTGGAAATCGAGGTTGTGGTGGCCAAGTAAGTTCGAGTGTCGGCAGGTTCCGGCTCTCGCCGGAACCTTTCGTCGCCATCCTGAGAGGAGGAGAGGAGGATAGCGCAAGAAGAACTCATAGAGGCAGTGACGTGCGAGCCGAATCCGCCTGAAAGCGCGGATGTGGCCGTGAGATAAGGATTCAAGCAGTCAGTATTGAGAGTCGTTATGTCAAAACGTTTAGGTCTTCCCGCCCAGATGGGCATAGGTATGGTTCTCGGCATCGTTGTGGGTGCCATGGCTCCTTCCCTCAACCTGGAAGCCAGCTGGTTCAAGCCGCTCGGCGATCTGTTCATCACCCTGGTGCGCATGGTGGTTGTGCCGCTGGTGTTCACCACACTTGTGGCCGGCGCCGCCAGCGTGTGCGACGTGAAGGAACTCGGCCGCGTTGCTTCAAAAACGCTTATTTATTATCTGCTCACGACGACCGTGGCCGTTATCATCGGTCTTATTCTCGCCAACCTGCTCCGTCCCGGTCTCGGTCTGACGCTCTCCATGGAAAACCTGCAGGTGAAGGACGTTTCCGCGCCTCCGCTCATCAAGGTTCTCATGGACATCGTGCCGCTGAACCCGATTGACGCTCTGGCCAAGGGCAACATGCTCCAGGTCATCTTCTTCGCCATCCTGTTCGGCTTTGCGCTCAGCATGCTCGGCGACAGAGGCCGTCCTGCCTTCGTGTTCTTCGACTCCTGCGCCGAAGTCATGATCAAGGTGACCGGCATCGTCATGCACTATGCACCCATCGGCGTGTTCGGCCTCATGGCCTTCACCGTGGCCAACCACGGCCTGAGTGTGCTTCTGCCGCTCATCAAGCTGGTCGGCGTCATGTATCTGGCCTGCATTATTCAGGTGCTGGTGGTTTATCTGCCCTGCGCCAAGTTCTCCGGCCTTACGCCCAGCACGTTCCTGAAGGGTCTTTCCGAACCCCTCATGATTTCCTTCTCCACCTGCTCGTCCGCAGCAGCTCTTTCTTCCAACCTGCTTTCCGTGCAGAAGCTCGGCGCTTCCAAGTCCGTGTCCAGCTTCTCCATTCCGCTCGGCAATACCATCAACATGGACGGCGCAGCCATTTACATGGGCGTTGCGGCCATCTTTGCCGCGGAAGTGTACGGCATTCCCATGCCCATTGATAAGCAGCTCACCGTCATTCTGCTGGCCGTGCTTGCCTCCATCGGCTCCATGGGCGTGCCCGGCGCGGCGCTCATCATGATCACCATGGTGTTCACGCAGGTCGGCATCCCGCTCGAAGCCATCGCCCTCATCGCCGGCGTTGACCGTATCATGGACATGGCCCGTACCACCATCAACGTGCTCGGCGACGCCACCGGCGCCATCCTGGTGTCCAAGCTTGAACACAACGGCGAGTGCAGAGGCTGACCGTGATCCAGCGTTTTGCCGATCATCTGCCCGTGCCCCGCACCATAGGCATCGTGGGGGGACTCGGTCCCTACGCCGGGTATGACCTCGTGCGCAAGATCTTCCGCTGGACCAGGGCCAGCAGAGATCAGGACCATCTTCCCCTCATGCTTCACTCCTTCCCCGGGTGGATTCCGGAGCGTCCCGCCTTTCTGCTGGGGCAGACGAAGGAAAATCCCGGGGAGGATATCGGCGGCATTATGGCGCAGCTCGCCAGAAACGGCGCCCGCGTCATAGGCATGCCCTGCAACACGGCGCACAGCCCCCGCATTCTGAATGTGGCGCTGGAGCGCCTGCGCGAAACCGGTCTGGACGTGACGTTCGTGTCGATCATTGAAAGCGCGGTGCGTCACATGCGGGCCATGTGTCCGAACGGAGGCCGCATCGGCCTCATGGGCACGGTGGCCACGCTGCAGACCCGCCTGTATCAGGACGCTCTGGAAAAGGCCGGGCTTGAGCCCGTGCTCCCGGACGACGACGAGTGCGCTCTTGTTCAGCGCGCCATCAGCGATCCTGAATTCGGCGTGAAGGCTTTTTCCGATCCTGTTTCCCCGAGAGCGCGTCAGATACTTCTCGACACCGCCCGCCGCCTTGTGGAAAAGAAACAGGTATCCGTGATACTTCTTGGCTGCACGGAAATTCCCGTTGCGGTCACGGAGACCAGTCTGCTGGATACTCCTGTCGTGGACGCCACAAGCGTGCTCGCTCGGGAACTGATCCGGGCCAGTTGTCCGGAACGACTTAAGGAACCCTCAAAACTTCAATTTTAGAGAAGGATGCATCATGAATCTCGCTAAGTTCCCCCGTCGTGGTTATGTCAAGGAACCTACCCCCATCGAATATCTGCCCAACCTGTCCAAGGCCCTGGGCAACAAGGTCAACGTGTACATGAAGCGCGATGACCTGCTCCCCGGCTGCGCCGGCGGCAACAAGACCCGTAAGCTGGACTTCGCCATCGCCGACGCTCTGGCTCAGGGTGCCGACACCGTCATCACCTGCGGCGCCGTGCAGTCCAACCACTGCCGTCTGACCCTCGCCTGGGCCGTGCATGAAGGCCTTGACTGCCATCTCGTTCTCGAAGAACGCGTGAAGGGCAGCTACAACCCCGAAGCTTCCGGCAACAACTTCCTGTATCATCTGCTGGGCGTGAAGAGCATCACCGTGGTGCCTGGCGGCTCCCCCATGATGGAAGAAATGGAAAAGGTTGCTGAAAAGCTGCGCGCTCAGGGCAAGAAGCCCTACATCATCCCCGGCGGCGCCTCCAACCACATCGGTGCTCTGGGCTACGTTTCCTGCGCTCAGGAAATCATGCAGCAGATGTTTGAAATGGGCCTCAACTTCGACCACGTCGTGGTGCCCAGCGGCAGCGCCGGCACCCACGCCGGCATGATCGCCGGCTTCTACGGCAACAACATGGACGTGCCCATGATCGGTATCGACGTGAGCCGCCCCGGCGACGTGGAAGCCGCCATTGTCCACAAGCTGGCTCAGGAAACCCTGGATTACATCGGCGCCGGCGTGAAGCTTCCTGAAGAAAAGGTCGTGTGCTTCGGCGATTACTATCAGCCCGGCTACTCCATCCCGAACGACGGCATGGTGGAAGCCGTGAAGATGGTCGCCCGCACCGAAGCCATCCTGCTTGACCCCGTGTACAGCGGCAAGGCCATGTCCGGCATGATCGACCTCATCCGCAAGGATTACTTCCCCAAGGGTGCCAACGTGCTCTTCCTGCACACCGGTGGTTCTCCGGCCCTGTACGCCTACCTGCCCACCTTCCGCTAGCAGGTAGCAGGATCACCTGCTGAAACAGCCTCTCTCTCCGCCCCCGGCGTCTTCCCGATGCCGGGGGCGTTTTTTCTTTCGAGTTTGGACTGATATGCTTTTCAAATGCAAAAAAATCTGACAAAATCTTGAATTGAAGATTTTCTCTTGTCGGTTTCAGCGTTGCAGGCTGCGTTTGCTTTATAACGTCGGTACAGAAAAGATGGAATCTTTCCGCGATGTTTCATAGTCGCGGCGGTTGTATTTAAATCGTTCCGGGCGAAAGCTGTTTACCTTCGACGCATCCTTTTCCGGAAAGAATGCCTTTTATTCGTGGTCGTTCCGTCAGCTATGCAGTTTAAAAAAGAAACATACAGCATCAAGGCAGCCGAATATATACGCGGTCTTATCCGTTCCGGAGCGCTTCAGCCCGGCCAGCCCGTGAGGGAAGCTCAAATATCGGAAAAGCTCAACATCAGCCGCGCTCCCATCCGCGAAGCCCTGCTCATACTGGCGCATCAGGGCCTCATCTGCTCCGAACCGCAAAAGGGAAAATACGTTCGTTCCATGAGCGCCAAGGAAATTTACGACAGTTACGTCGTGGCAGGCATTCTTGAAGGCGCGGCCGTGGCGCAGTCGCTGCCGACCTGGACGGGCAAGGAGCGCGACGCCTTTGCCGACGTGGTGCATCGTCTCAACGATCAGGTGAATTACGCCGCGCATCTGGATACGCTCGCGGAAATAGACGAAGCCTTCCACATGACGCTGCTTTCCGCCTGCACCAACGAAAGACTCATCGACATTGCCCGCACGTCCTGCTCTTCGCTGGCGAAGTTTCTCTACTACACCTATTGGCGCACGCTGTTCACGCCCAAGGAGTTTTACGACCGGCACATGCTCATTGCCGACACCGTGGCCGCCGGCGACGGCAGAAACATCGAAATGGTGCTGCGCCGGCATTACGAGGAAGTGGGGGAGCGTCTTTCCCTTCTGGTGCATGAAGGGCACGAGGTTCACTGATACGCCTGAGACGGGCGCATGGCGCTTTTTTCCGTCACTGCCGCGGGCCGTGCAGGAAGAGAGGCGCGCCCGGAGTTTCTGAAACACTGCCGCACGCTTTTTCCGGAGTAAGGGTACGCTCAGGGGCCCTTCTTTCTCGCTTTTGCGCATGAGGAGTGTTCGGTTCCTCTTTTTTTCCTGGTGTTTTCTGCACGGGCGGCGCTTTCTTGCGAAGCGACCAAAGGCGTTTACGCTGTCGGGCCGCTTCAGCGCAATTACCATTCGTCGATTCTGATTTTTTTGATGCTCCGGGAGCTGTGATGACGCGCCGGGGCTGCGATGGGCAGTCGCTGCGCCGAGTCGGGGTGAGGCGTCGGCGTAGTATGATGGAGCAGTCCGTGACGCGCCGGACGCTTCCATGTGTTGGGCAAGGCGACGGTCCGAGGGCGAAGCGCCGAGTGCTGTCATGCTCCGGGGCTTGCGATGATGGCCGGGCGGGCGACGCGCCGGGCGCGTGTACAGGATGCGCGGCCCGAAATTGTTTCAGCACGCCCTGCGGAAGGCGCTTTTTCCGCTCAGGAGAGGCGCTTCATTCTCATGAAAAAATGGATGCAAAGGCTGCGGAAGAGCGCCGCTTTCCATGTACGCCTGTGAGCTGTTCAGCTTCACATCCGGCTGAACAGGAAGGGGCCTTTCCGCGCACGCCTGCAAAGAGCGCGCCGCAATGCGCCTGGCCGGATCCGGCGCTGCCGCACAGTCGCCGTGAGACACGCCGGAGCCTAGTTGTTTATCCACACTTCGCCGATGATGTGATATTCGCCGAGATCGTCGGGCATCCAGTAGAGCGCCTGAAGACCGTGATGGTACTGCCCCTTGCGCTCGTAGCTCTTGATGAAGCACGACACCCAGTAGCCGGGCCCGGCCAGCAGCCGGATGCCGTCGCGGTCGAGGAAGAGGTCGTGCTGCCTGCGGAAGTCGGAACGCAGGCGCTGGCGCAGCGCGGAAAATTTTTCCCGGCTGGCGCGAGGGTAGTTTTCCCTGTCGTACATGCTGAAAATGTTTTCAGACTTCTGGATTCTGTCGTCCATCCAGCGCAGGGTCTGGCGCAGCACCTTTTCATCGTCGCCGGAAGGCGTGACCTGCGGGGCTGCCTGCGGAGCGAACGCGGTCAGGGAAGCGCCCGGCGCGCCCGCCGTCGGTGATGCCGGCGCCTCGGCGGTTTCCGTGTGCTCCGTCAGCGGCGCGGGGATGCCGGGCAGGGCGTTGTCCTGCACGGGAGGCGTTTGCGGCGGCACGTTGTCTTCAGCGCGGGGCAGCAGCGGCGAGGCTCCCGTTTCCGGCGAGGGCAGGGAGGCCAGCGCCTTGTTCCGCACGAAGGGCTCGCCTTCGAGATGTTCCGCAATGACCACGGGCGTGCCCGGAACGAGCACGGCGAGCAGATCCGTGATTTCGTGCTGATCGATGGCCATGCATCCGCGCGTGGTCAGGCCCTGAATGGGCTGGCCCTTGCTGTGCAGCCAGATGCCGCCGCCGGTTTTTCCGCGCAGGCGGTCGGCGGGATTGGGATAGTTCAGGTTGAAGGCGTGCGGCCCGTATTCCATGAAGTCGAGCTTCTGCGTGATCTTGTGCGTGATGAAGTACACGCCTTCGGGCGTGCGCAGATCGCCTTCCCGCTGCTTGTCGCCTTCGAGTCTGCCGTGAATGCAGTCGAACTGCCGCGTGATGGCGGGCTTGCCGTCCACGGTCTCTTCGACCTGAAAGAGCAGCTTGCGCGATTTGTCGGCGGCAAGAAAATATTCCGGAGTGCGGGAGGGCAGGCGGGCCGTCCAGTCGGCCGCGGCCTGGAGGGGCAGCATGAGACAGAGAATGAGAAGGGAAAGGAGGCGGAACAACGGGAGTCTCCTTGGTTGTAACGTGGCCGGAGGATGCGGCGTCGATCGCCTTTTCGTTTTAAGGGAAAACGTTCGGGAACACAATGCGCAAAAAAAGAAGCGCCGCCTCCGGCGAACCGGAAGCGGCGCTCTTTCATGATGCCAAGATCAGACTACTTTTCCGCGAGCACGCGGTCGATGATTTCGGCCTCGTAGCGGGTGTAGTGATTGATGTTGAAGATGGCGTCGAGTTCCTCGGGCGAGAGATGCGCCTGAATTTCCGCGTCCGAACGGATGAGATCGGGGAAGGACTTGTGGGTTTCCCAGCTTTCCATGGCGCGCTTCTGCACGACCACGTAGGCCTGCTGACGGGGCATGTTCTTTTCGATGAGCGCGGTGAGCACGCGCTGGGAGAAGAACAGACCGTAGCTGCCCCAGAGATTGCGTTCCACGTTTTCGGGCAGAATGCGCAGACCTTCGAGCAGGCGGTTGAGGCGATGCAGAACGTAGTCCATGAGAATGGTGGAGTCGGGAGTGATGATGCGTTCCACCGAGGAGTGGCTGATGTCGCGCTCGTGCCACAGGGCCTGATTTTCCATGGAAGCGAGCGAGTTGGACCGGATGACGCGGGCCAGACCGCACATGTTTTCCGCGGAAATGGGATTGCGCTTGTGGGGCATGGCGGAGGAGCCCTTCTGGCCCTTGGCGAAGCCTTCTTCCACTTCATGCACTTCGGTGCGCTGGAGATGGCGCAGTTCCACGCAGATGCGCTCCACGGTGCCCGCGGCGATGGCGAGCGCGGTGAAGTAGTGGGCGTAGCGGTCGCGCTGGACGATCTGGGTGGAGATGATGTCGGCCTTGAGTCCGAGAATTTCGCAGGCGCGGGCTTCCACGGCGGGCGTGATGACGGTGTAGGTGCCCATGGCGCCGGAGAGCTTGCCGGTGCGGATGTCTTCAATGGCGTCGGCAAAGCGCTTCTTGTCGCGCATGAATTCGGCGTAGAAGCCGGCGAACTTGAAGCCGTAGGTCACGGGTTCGCCGTGAACGCCGTGGGAGCGGCCCATGCAGATGAGGCCCTGATGCTTGCGGATGAAGGTGCGCAGCGTGTCGAGCACGAGGTCGAAGCCGTCCATGATGATCTTGCCGGCTTCCACCATCTGGAGGGCCATGGCGGTGTCCACGATGTCGGAAGAGGTGCAGCCCAGATGGATGAAGCGCGCGGAGGGGCCGATCTTCTGTTCGAGGTAGGTGAGGAAGGCGATGATGTCGTGGCGGGTCACGGACTCGATTTCAAGAATCTTGTCCACGTCGAAGTCCACGTCCTGCATGATGTTCTTCAGGTCTTCGTCGGGAATGACTCCCTGCTCGTTCCAGGCCTGGCACACGGCCTGTTCCACCTTGAACCAGTAGCGATAGCGGTTTTCCAGGGTCCAGAGTCCGGCCATCTCGGGCCGGGAGTAGCGTTCGATCATGGCGACCTCTATTTCGTTCCGGCGGGCGATTCCGCGCTCTTGGCGGGCGCCGGGCTTTCGGTTTTGGGAGCGGCGCTTTTTTCTTCCGGCTTGCTGTCGGAAACGGAGGGCACGCCCTTGCTTTTGTCGAAAAGGTTGCTGGTCCCGTGCCCGTAGGAGGAGGCGAACCAGCCGCCGCCCTTGAGGATGAAGGAGGTATTGGAAATCACCCGATGGCAGGACGCTCCGCAGTCGGGGCAGGGCTGGGTTTCGGCGTCGTCGCCGGAACGGAGCCACTCTTCAAAGGTTTTCTGGCAGTGAGGGCAGGCGTATTCGTAAATAGGCATGGGAAAAGAAAAGGGTTGAGAGAAAAAACAGGAACGGCGTGTCTGCAGAAAAGAGCCGACACGCCGGAAACTGGCTCTGCAACCGGAAGGCCGCAGGAATCCGCAGACCAGAATTACTTCTTGGCAGCGGCCTTGGCTTCGTGGATGCGTTCCTTGATGCGCTGGGCACGACGATGACGACGGCGATCAAGTTCCTTGGCGCGTTCGATCTTTTTATGGGCCATGAGATTGCTCCTTAAAAGAAAATGTATCCAGAATGTATAAACTCTCCGAACGGCGCTGTCCAGTGAAAGAAGGGCGTCGGAGGCGCGCGGACGGGCTTTTCCTGCGTTTTTTTCGGCGGGGCCCTGCGGATTCGCGGCTTGCCAGTCCTGGCCGCCGCGCGTATTCTCGCGCCCTGAAACGATTTTTACGCATGAGGAGTCGCACGATGGGCTGTGATGTCGTCACGGAAGGAACGCTGTCCGCGCTGCTGGGCATTCGGGTGGAAGGTTTTGACGCGGAAGGAAACGGCGAAGTTTCCATGCCGCTGGACTCCCGTCATCTCAACGTGATGGGAAACGCCCACGGCGGGGCCATATTCACGCTGGCCGACATGGCCTTTGCGGCCGGATGCCGCGGCGCCGGCATTCTGTGCGTGAGCGCGCAGTGTTCCATTTCCTATCTTCTGCCGGGAACCTGCGGTCCGCTCCGGGCGAAGGCTTCGCCCGTCCGGCTGGGACGCACGCTCGCCGTGTACGACATCATGGTGTACGACGGCGAAGGGCGCAATATCGCCAAGGCCGTGATGACCGGATATGTGCTGAAGAAGCTGGACTGCGGTGACGCCCATGACTGACGACATGCGTACGGAAGAGTTTTCCGGCGAGCTGGAATCAGCCGATGACGACGCCCTGCAGACGCCGTGCGGCGGACAGAAGCGGCGCTTCGAGGTTCCTGCGGGCTCGAAGAAGATGCGTCTGGATGCTTTTCTCGGCGCTGCGGCGGAGCTTTCCCGCAGCCGGGTGAAGAAGCTGGTGGAGCAGGGCGACTGCCTTGTGGACGGCGCGCCCTGCGCGGACGCCGATTACAGGGTTCGTCCCGGCCAGATCGTGGAGCTTTCCATGCCCGGCGCGTCGGACGCGCTGGTGCCGGAAGAAGGGCCGCTCGACATCGTGTACAGCGATGCGGACATCGCCGTGGTCAACAAGCCCGCCGGACTGACCATGCATCCGTGTCCGAGCTGTCCTTCGGGCACGCTGGTGCATCGGATGCTGGCGCGCTTTCCGCAGCTTGCGCTTCAGGAAGGGCCGCGTCCCGGCATCGTGCATCGTCTGGACAAGGACACCTCCGGCCTTGTGATCGTGGCGCTTTCGGAACGGGCCAGACTGCGGCTCATCGAAGATTTTGCGCAGCGCCGCGTGCATAAGACCTATCTTGCAGTCACGCGCGGGGTGCCTCCGGTCGAAGGAAGCAGCGATCTGCCCATCGGACGGCATCCTACGATAAAAACGCGCATGGCCGTGGTGCCCGAGGAGAAGGGCGGGCGCTGCGCGCTCACCAGGTGGAGCACGCTCTACGCGTCGCCTTCCGGCCGTTTTGCGCTGCTTGCCGTGCGCCTGTTCACCGGGCGCACGCATCAGATACGCGTGCATCTCGCCCGGGCGGGCTTTCCGCTGTGGGGCGACGCCGTGTACGGTCCCAATGATAAGACTTCGCCCGCCGCGCGGCAGCTTCTCCACGCCTGGAAGCTGGAGTTTGCGCATCCGGTGAGCGGCGAGCCCATGAGCTTCACGTGCCCGCCGCCGGAAGATTTTCCCCGCGCCATGCTGGCGCTGGAGCGCTGCATGCGCCGGGTCATTCTCACGGGCATGCCGGGCTGCGGCAAGTCGGCCGTGCTCGAACGCATGGAGGCGCGCCGCATTCCCGTGTGGAGCGCAGACAAGGCCGTGGCCGCGCAGTATCTGCCCGGCGCGGACGGCTGGCGTCTCATGCGTCAGCGCTGGGGCGACGCCTTTTTCGACGAGTCGGGCCGGGTGAACCGCGCGGCGCTCACCAGACTGCTTGCGGAAACGCCGGGCATGCGGCGCGAGCTTGAACGCATGATTCATCCGCTGGTGCGCGATTCCATGGAGACGTTTTTCCGGAAGGCGCAGGAGCGCGGGGAAGGCGTGGCCGTGGCGGAAGTGCCGCTCTGGTTTGAAACGGGGTGGACGTGCCCGGGTGCGGACATTGCGGTCATCGTCTGCCCGGAGGACGTGCGTCATGCGCGCCTTCGGGAAACGAGAAGCTGGAGCGACGCCAAAATCGCCGCCGTGGAGAGCTGGCAGTGGAAGCCGGAGGACAAGATTGCGGCGGCCGATCTTCTGATCCGCAACGACGGCACGCTGGATGACCTCGACCGGGAAGTCGGCGCGTTTCTTGACGCGCTCACCGCAAGGCAGAAGAGCGAAGAATCCGGGCTTGAGGAAAGGTGGCGCGCTTTGTGGAGCGGTGAAGAAGGGCAGGGGCGGGACTGACAGCGGGCTCTCTGCGGCGCTCGCAGGGCAATCCCCTCCGCAGTTCATGGTCGGGCCGCACGCGCACAGTCTGCCGCATCCGCGCGGAAAACGCGTCGATGCCCGGCAGCCTGCGTCGGACGTTATGCCGTACGTCTGAAAAGGACGTTTCCGCACAGGCGCGTCTCTGGCCTTTGCTGCGCGCTCTGCCGCGCGCCGCGCCGCGCTGCTTTTTTCAGCAGAAGGAGGCCGTCTTGCGCAGAGACGGATTTGTAAGCCCAGAAAATTTTTCAATACAAAATCATCTCAAAAATATAGTTGCAATACATTAATGCACTATCCGACAAGGCATGCCGACAGCCGATAGTGTCTGTTATCTTAGGTATTTTCTGCATTGTTTGCGCTCGGCTCCTGTTTGCGCCGCCCGGAGGCGGAACAATGTCCTGTCTGCGCCTGTCTGAATACTGACATTCCTTTTTTGTTCTTATATTTCAGCATTATGCCGTGAATGTAAAAAAGAAGCCCCGGGAGGGCTTTTTTTTTGGACAACCTGGTACATTTTTTGCATTATTAAAGTCGGAACATATCAAGCAGGAGTCCGACATGTATTCACTCGTAGAAAGCCGTGAAGCTGTGAACAACTGGTTGGAACGCTACGGCGTGCGCTTTGGAATCTATAAAAACGGGAAGTTCAAGGAACAGCTCTTCCCCTTTGATCCCATTCCCCGCGTCATTGAGCCCGAAGAATGGGCCTATCTTGAAAAGGGACTTGCGCAGCGCGTCAGAGCACTCAATCTGTTTCTTGCCGACGTTTACGGCGAAAAGAACATCATTAAAAATAACATCGTGCCCAAATCCTTCATCTATGCCTCCAAAGGCTATCTTCCCCAGTGCGAGGGCATTCGTCCGCCGCACGGCGTGTTCGCCCACATAGCCGGCATAGATCTGGTGCAGGCCAGGGACGGAAGCTGGTTCGTTCTGGAAGACAATCTCCGCATTCCTTCCGGCGCGTCCTATCCGCTCATCGCCCGTTCCATCTCCCGCAAGGTGAGCCCGGAAACGTTTGCCGCCAACCATATCGAAGACAACCGCGACTATCCGCAGCTTCTGAAGCACACCATGGACGACATGAACGTCAACGGCGGACTGAACGTGGTCTTCACGCCCGGGCGCTACAATTCCGCGTTTTTTGAACATTCCTATCTCGCGGAACGCACGGGAGCCGTGCTGGCGTTTCCCGGCGATCTTCTTGTGGAAGACAACCATGTGTACTATCAGGGTATTTTCCACGAAAAAACGCTGGTGGGAGCCATCTACCGGCGCGTGTCCGATGAGTATCTCGATCCCATGGCCTTTGAGCCGGATTCCCTCCTCGGCGTGCCGAACCTCATGCAGGCCTACGCCGCGGGCAACGTGGCCGTGCTGAACTGTCCCGGCAACGGCGTGGCCGACGACAAGGGGCTTTACTACTTCGTGCCCCGCATGGTGGAATACTATCTCGGCGAAAAGGCCATACTGCAGAATGCTCCCACCTATCTCCCCTATTACGAGGAAGACAGAGATTACGTGCTCGCCAACGCGGAAAGGCTGGTCATCAAGGACGTGAGCGAGGCCGGCGGCTACGGCGTGGTGTTCGGGCGCGATCTGGAACACGACCGCCTGGAAAAGCTGAAGGATCTCATTCGTTCCGAACCCCGCCGCTGGATTGCGCAGGAAGTCATCAATTTCAAGGATCTGGAAACCATGGAAGATCACGGCGTGGTCTATCGCAAGGCCGATCTGCGCGCCTTTGTGCTCTCTTCCTCCGACGGAGAGGTGGTCTGGAAAAGCGGACTCACCCGTTTTGCCCGTCAGGCCGATTCCTTCGTGGTCAACTCCAGTCAGGGAGGCGGCTTCAAGGACACCTGGGTCATGCGCGATCATCAGTCGCATCTGAAATCCTTGTAGAATCTTCCACCGTTATCGAAAAAAGGACGCGTCATGTCTTCCATATCTCCCGCCAAGGCCAACCATCTTTTCTGGCTGGGGCGCTACGCCGAGCGTCTCTTCGCCCAGCTTCATTTCCTGCGCCGGTACTACGATCTGTGCCTGGATGAAGGCCGGGAAGACGCTCTTCAGATCTACTGCCGCAAGCTTTCTCTGACCAACTGTCCTGCCGACAGGGAAAGTTTTCTGTATCAGCATCTTTTCGAAAATACGCCGGGCTCTCTGCTGTACTGCCTGGAATGCCTGAACGACAACAGCATCGTGCTGCGCGAGGAACTCACCACGGCCTCCATCAGCTATGTGAACCTCTGCATGGCCACGATCAATCATTGCCGCCACAAGCAGGACATCAACATCGTTCGGCTTCAGCCCCTCACCGACTATATTCTCGCCTTCTGGGGCTCCGTGTTCCAGCACGTGACCAATATTGCCACGCTGGACATGCTTTTTATCGGCAAGCATGTGGAATACATTGATATGTATTCAAGGTTCGACTATCCGTTCAGCCGCATAGCCGCGGAGTGGGAAAGTCTGGATCACCGTCTCGGGCACATTGAAGACATGGTGGACGGGCGTTGCAGAAACAGGCTCAGGGAGATATTCTCCGACGGGCGCGATTACGGGAAGAAACTTCCCGACGTGCTTGGTTCGTTGAACTCCCTGGTCCTGGTATGAAGCAGTTTTTTTATCGTTACGAAAGCCATATTCATTTTTCCTCGCCGGTTTCCGCCCATTCCTGGCTTTTGCGGTGCGTGCCGAAGTCGGAGCCCTTCCAGAAGGTGGAACGGGCTCTGCTGCGCGTGAGCGTCGCGCAGGACGATGAGAACGAATTTGTACTGCCCGTCAGCGACGGGTTCGACGCCTTCGGCAACGCCGTGCAGACGGGGTATGTTGCCGGAGCGCATGTTCGATTCAGCATCGTGTCCGAGGGGGTGGTGCGTCAGACGCCGTACCGCATCTGCGGCACGGCGCACGGCATGTTTCTGGAGCATACCGCGCTGACCCTGCCCGATGCGGACATGAAGCGCTTTGCTACGCAGGCGGACAAAGGGGACTTCGCAGTCGCGGACGCTTCGGAAGAGATCGGCGGGCCCGCGCTTGCGAAGGCGCTTTCGCTGTGCGGGGCCGTGCATGCACGCATGAGCTATGTTCCCGGCGTGACCACGGTGAACACCACCGCGGCGCAGGCCTTTGCGCTGGGGCAGGGCGTCTGTCAGGATTACGCCCACGTGCTTCTTGCCCTGCTGCGCCTGTGCGGCATTCCGGCGCGGTACGCCTGCGGCTACCTTGTCGGCGAGGGAGCCAGTCACGCCTGGGTGGAGTTTTTCGATCAGGGAGTGTGGAGAGGGCTCGACCCCACCAACAACCGTTTGCTCCGTTATGGCTGCATCAAGGTGGCGCACGGCCGCGACAGCGCCGACTGTTCCGTGAACAGGGGCGTGTTCAGCGGCCTGGCCGCGCAGCGGAACACCCTAGACATCAAAGTGGAACAAGCATGATAAAAACCGTCATATCCACGGAGCTTCCCGTGGACGAGCATCTGCTCATCCGCAAGAACAGCATTTCTTCCGGCTCCGGCAAAAAACGCATCTGCATCGTCACCGGAACGCACGGCGACGAACTGGAAGGGCAGTACATCTGCTATCGCATCGGCAGCATTCTGCAGGAACATCCCGAATGTCTGGACGGCACGGTGGAAATCTATCCTGCGCTCAATCCGCTGGGCATAGACTCCATCACGCGCGGCATTCCCAACTTCGATCTGGACATGAACCGCATTTTCCCCGGCGATCCCAGGGGCAGCATGGCGGAAAATACGGCCTACAACATCATTGAGGATCTGAAGGGCGCGGATCTCGTGCTGGACATTCATTCCAGCAATATTTTTCTGTACGAGGTGCCGCAGGTCCGCATCAATCAGCTGACCGCGGAGCGGCTGGTGCCGCTGGCCAAGCATCTGAATCTGGATTTTCTGTGGGTGCATGAGGCCGCCACCGTGCTGGAAGCCACGCTGGCCTATTCCCTCAACGCCCTGAACACGCCCACGCTTGTGGTGGAAATGGGCGTGGGCATGCGCATTACCAAGAGCTACGGCGATCAGCTCGTGGGCGGCATTCTGAACCTGATGCGTCATCTCGGCGTCTGGAAGGGCGAGGTGCCTGAGCCTGCGCCCGGACACAAGACCATACTTTCCACCGGCGGCACCGTGGAATTCATCAACGCGTCCGCGTCGGGCGTATTCATTCCGCTCATCCGTCAGTCCAATCAGGTCGAGGCCGGGCAGTCCATTGGGCGCATCGTCGATCCGCTGCGCGGTGTGGTGCTCCAGGAAGTGGCCGTGGAAAAACCGGGATTCGTCTTCACCATCCGGGCATACCCCGTCGTGTACGAAGGGTCGCTGCTCGCGCGCGTGTACAGGGAGGACAACGCATGAAACGTGAACGTCTTTTCGTCATGCCGTCTCCGTTCCGCGACGAGTTCCGCATTCACGGCTTTCGCTTCGGTTCCGGTAAAAAGAGTCTTGCCGTGGTGGGCGCCATGCGCGGCGATGAACTCCAGCAGCAGTTCGTCTGTTCGCGCCTTGTCCACAAGCTTCAGGATCTGGAAGAGCGCGGCGAACTCATGCCCGGCCATGAGATTCTCGTCATTCCCTCGGCGAACCCCTTTGCCATGAACATCGGCAAGCGCTTCTGGGCCATGGACAACACCGACATCAACCGGATGTTCCCCGGCTACGCGCTCGGCGAAACCACGCAGCGCATCGCCTCGGCGCTGTTCGAGCACATTCAGGGCTATGAATTCGGCGTGCAGCTCGCGAGCTACTACCTCGCCGGAGATTTCATTCCCCATGTGCGCATGATGCACACCGGCTACGAAAACGTGGAACTCGCTCAGGGCTTCGGTCTGCCCTACACGCTGGTGCGCAATCCTCTGCCCATCGACACCACCACGCTGAACTACAACTGGCAGATCTGGGAAACGCAGGCGTTTTCCGTGTACGCCGGACATACCGGCGTCATCGACGTCGCCACCGCCGACGACAGCCTGGCCGCCATTCTGCGCTTCATGGCGCTGCACGGCATCATCCGCTACCGCTCTCATCCGGGCTACTATTCCCAGGTGGTGCAGGAAGAGGAACTCATCAACGTCAAGGCCTGCCGGGCGGGCATCATGTACTGCACCTGCCGCCCCGACGACGTGGTGCGGCGTCATCAGCACCTTGCCAGCATTCTCGATCCCTATGACGGTTCCGTGCGCTGGGAGGTTCGCGCCCCTGCCGACGGCACGGTGTTCTTCATGCAGACGCGTCCGCTGGTGCTGGAAAATTCCATGCTGTTCCGGCTCATCGCGAGCTGAGGCTGAGACAGCGGCATTCGGGCCGGCGTCTTCGACGCCGGCCTTTGCGTTTAAATGCCTCGCCCTCGGGCGGGAAATTTTTGTGCCGGTCTGTTGCGTCGCCGAAGCTGCGGGCCCGGGGCCTTCCGACGCTCGCAGGGCGCGGCGGAGCAGAGGGGGCGAAGTCACGAAAAAAGGGCGCGCCCGATCGGGCGCGCCCTTGCTGTGCCGACGGCGTCGGCAAAAACGGCGGATGAATTAAAGTTCCGGCGCGTCGAAGAGCGCGTCCTCTTCGGGGTATTTGGCCTCGTATTCCGCCTTGAAAGCGGCGTATCTGCCTTCGAGAATGGCCTTTCTTGCGCCTCGCACCATATTGAGGAAGTAGGTGAGGTTGTGCAGGGAATTGAGGCGGAAGGCGAGCAGTTCCTGACTGACGTACAGGTGGCGCAGGTAGGCCTTGCTGAACGTGCGGCAGGTGTAGCAGTTGCATTTCGGATCGAGCGGGCTGTCGTCTTCGGCGTACTGGAGGCGCTTGATGTTGATCTTGCCTTCCGAGGTGTAGAGCGTGCCGTTGCGGGCGTTGCGGGTGGGCAGCACGCAGTCGAACATGTCCACGCCGGCCTCTATGCCGTGCAGAATGTCCAGCGGCGTGCCCACGCCCATGAGATAGCGCGGCTTGTCCTGCGGCAGCACGGGGTTGAGCACGCGCAGATTCTTCATCATGAGATTCTTGGGTTCGCCCACGGCCAGGCCGCCGATGGCGTAGCCCTCGAAGCCGATGTTCATGAGCTGCCTTGCCGAGGCTTCGCGAAGCTCGGGGAAGGTGCAGCCCTGCACGATGCCGAAGAGAAGATTGCCCGCGCTTCCCGCAGGGTAGGCGTCGCGGCAGCGCTGCGCCCATTCGGTGGTGCGCTTCACGGCCTTTTCGGCTTCCTCATAAGTGGCGCCGTAGCCGAGGCACACATCGAGCGGCATCATGATGTCGGAATTGAGATTGCGCTGGATGGAAATGACCTTTTCCGGCGTGAACATGTGTTTGGAGCCGTCGATGTGCGAGCGGAACTCCACGCCGTCGGGCTTCATCTTGTTCAGCTTGCTCAGGCTGAAGGCCTGAAAGCCGCCGCTGTCCGTGAGGATGGGCTTGTTCCAGCGGATGAATTCGTGCAGACCGCCGCGCCGGGCCACGAGTTCGTCGCCGGGGCGCAGGTACAGATGATAGGTGTTGCCGAGAATGATCTGTGCGCCGATGGCGTTGAGATCGTCGGGAGCGAGGGCCTTCACGCTGCCCACCGTGCCCACGGGCATGAAGATGGGGGTTTCGATGACGCCGTGCGCGGTATGGAGAAGGCCGGCGCGGGCGTTGCCGTCCTTGCCCAGGAGTTCAAAGGTGCCGGGGGCTTTGTCCATGAATGCCTCGATAGGATGTTAGAGTGCGAGATCCCAGCACAGCAGGAGAACGAGCGGCGCGGTGCAGCCGAGCGCAAATTCCAGCGGGCGGGGGAGGGCGTTATGATGCCGCAAGGCGAAGCTGACGGCAAGGCCGATGAGAAAGCCGGAAAGAAGGCCGAAAATATGCGCGGAGTAGTCCACGTTTTTGCCTTCCGCGCCGAGCATGGCCAGAAAGGCGAGGGCGGCGGCCACGGGCAGCGCCAGCCTGCGGAAGCCCTGCATGTGTGCGGGCGAGCGCACCACGATGTCGGCGCAGAGCAGGCCCACCATGCCGAACATGGCCGTGGAGAAGCCGAGGCTGGAATAGCCCGGATCGCGGTAGCACACGTTCATGGCGTTGCCCAGCATGCCGGCGGCGAGGGTTGAGGCGAGCGTGAGGCCGAGGCCGAGGCGCTGCGCCAGCAGAATGAGGAAGGGCGTGCCGAAGATGACGTTGCTGAAGAGGTGAAGCGTGTCGGCGTGCAGCGTGAGCGCGGTGGCAGTGCGCCACCATTCGCCGGCGCGCACTTCGGTGACGTTGAGCTTGCCGCAGCGCACCCAGTATTCCGGATCGGGCAGATGCTCGAAGGGCAGAGGCCACCAGCCCATGTAGAGCCCGTACCAGAAGACGAGAAAGAGCATGACGAGCATGGACCAGTGCGCGTTTCTGTGCAGGGGCACGGGCGGAGGCGGAGGCGTTTTTTCCGATTCCAGGGCGGAAAGCTCGCTGCGCGCCACGTCTTCAAACATGGCCGGAACAAAGGCCCGCGTCTGGGAGCCGTGCCCGGTGACGACATAGGGAATGTTCTTGGAGTCGAGCACGAGGCGCAGCAGTTCCATCTGCCGCGTGCCGAGGGCGGGAAGCGAGCGGCCCATGTGTCCCGGTCCGCGGAAGTCCACCACTCTCCAGCCTTCCGGAGCGCGCAGGGAACGACGCCACATGGAAACGTGGCTTTTCGGACGATGACGGAAGGCGGCTCGAAGATCGCTCATGACTCGGACGGCCCGAAGAGCGCGGCGCAGGCGGCGCGGCGGCAAGGTGCGGGGGAATTATTAATCAAAAAAAGGCGGAGATGTTATCCCCGCCTTAGGAAAGATCGGCAAACCTGATTATTCGGCGTCATTCTTGACGACGGGCTTCACCACGGCGCCGGAACGGAGGCAGCGGGTGCACACGTTGATGGTGCGCACGGTGCCGTCGGCTTCCTGATGGCGGACAGCCTGCAGGTTGGGGTTGAAGCGACGCTTGGTCTTGATATTGGAATGGCTCACAAGGTTGCCCACCTGAGCTTTCTTGCCGCAGATTTCACACTGTTTACCCATGGTATATCCTCCATAAAAAAGCCCGTGTGGGGCGGAATGCTGCTGAAATTCGATACCTTTTGTATCGTAAGGACTGCTAGCAATAGCCTGAATTTTAAAAAAAGGCAAGTGGAAACGGCCGCAACTTCCGGGCCGGAATGCTTCCGCGGGCCGGAACGCTCCCTCCGCCTCCTGCCATGAACGCGTGAAAGCGCCTGAATTTTCAGAACATTAAAAATCTTTCCAAAAATTTCGGCAACGCTTTCGGAAGCAGGCGCTTCCCCTCGATCCGCCTTCCTCCCAACAAAAGTTTTCGGAAGGAGAATGGGGGCGCGGGGGAAGGAGGAAAGCCCTTTTTCAAAAGGGGGTCCGCCTTCCCCCGCCCGTCCTAGTCTTCAAAAAAGATGGGCGGCACGTCCGCGAGGGTGGCGACCATGACGGCCTTGATGGTGTGCTTGCGGTTTTCGGCTTCGTCGAAGACGATGGAGTTTTCGGATTCAAAGACTTCTTCGGTGACTTCGAGGGCGTCGAGGCCGAATTTTTGGTAGATGGATTCGCCCACGGCGGTTTCGCGGTTGTGGTAGGCGGGCAGGCAGTGCATGAACTTGCAGTTCGGGTTGCCGGTCAGTTCCATGACGCGGGCGTTCACCTGGTAGGGCAGGAGCTTTTCAATGCGTTCCTTCCACACTTCGTCGGGCTCGCCCATGGACACCCACACGTCGGTGTAGATGAAGTCGCAGCCCTTCACGCCTTCGGCCACGTTGTCGGTGCGCACGATGGTGGCGCCGGACTTTTCGGCTTCGGCGAGGCACATGTTGTAGATTTCGTCGCTGGTCTGGAGCGAGACGGGAGCCACGGAGCGGAAGTTCATGCCCATTTTGGCCGCGCCCATCATGAGGGAATTGCCCATGTTGTAGCGGGCGTCGCCGAGGTAGGCGAAGGTGATTTCGTTGAGCGGCTTGTCGCTGTGTTCCATCATGGTGAGGAAGTCGGCCAGAATCTGCGTGGGATGCGCTTCATTGGTCAGGCCGTTCCATACGGGCACGGGGGAGAATTCGGCCAGCTTTTCCACGATGTTCTGTCCGTATCCGCGGTATTCGATGCCGTCGTACATGCGGGAGAGCACGCGGGCGGTGTCGGCCATGGATTCCTTCTTGCCTATCTGCGAGCCGTCGGAAAGGTAGGTGGCGTGGGCGCCCTGGTCGTACAGGGAGGTTTCAAAGGCGCAGCGCGTGCGGGTGGACGTTTTTTCAAACACCAGGGCCACGTTCTTGCCCTTGAGGAACTGCGGTTCCTTGCCTTCCTTGCGGAGTTTCTTGAGGCGGGCGGCGAGGCGGAGCAGGTAGGAGAGCTCTTCCTGGTTGAAGTCCGCGATTTTCAGAAAGTCACGATTCTTGAGGTTGGTCATGGCAGGCTCCTGTAAGAACTGGCATCAGAAGTGCAGCATCATGCCGACTTCGTCGCATTTATAAAATTTCGGGCACTTGCTGCACTCGGCCCACACCACGGGGGAGAGCGTGTCGCGATCCACGGCGGAAAAGCCCAGTGAGGAGAAGAATCCCGGGGCCAGCGTGAAGGTGAACACGTGCGCCGCGCCGAGAGCGCGCGCGTCTTCAATGAGATCCTGCACGAGCAGGCGGCCTATGCCCTTGTGCTGAAGCTGCGGGTGTACGGCCACGGAACGCACTTCGGCCAGATCTTCCCAGAGCACGTGCAGGCCGCCGCACGCAAGCACGATTTCCTTCTCGCCCGCGTTCACGGTGATGACCCGGTAATCCTGAATGTTCTGATACAGGTACAGAGGCCCGCGGGCAAGCATGATGCGCGCCGAGGCAAATTCGTTGATGAGACTGGACATGCCGTCCACGTCCTGAATTCTTGCCTTGCGGCTGGCAAGCGTTGCCGGCAGCGAGATGCCGCTGATGTCCGGCAGCATGGACTGCTCGCCGGAAACGGCCGCCTGCGGAGCGGAAGCGAAACGATGCATGGGATTCCCCCCTCGGAAATAAAGATGAGTCAGAAAAAATAGCCCCCTTCCCCCGCCTTTGGCAAGGGTTTGGAGAGCGTCAGGATGTTTTTCCCGAAAGGAGAAGCGCAGAAAGCATTTGCGCGCCGGGACGTATTCTGCTATGCTCACTCCCGCTCTTGTGATTTTTTAAACACGATGGCAGAATTATCCCGATGCCGGACGGAAAAGGCTGATCCGTCCGCAGAAGTCGGCGTCATGCCATGAGACGTTCACCGAAAGTCCCGGCCTGCCGGGCAAAGGAAAGGAATTATGAAAAAGGTTAGAGTTGCAATCAACGGCTTTGGCCGCATCGGTCGTCAGGTCTTCCGCGCCATGTACGGCAAGTACGCCGACAGCGCCGAAATCGTCGCCGTCAACGACCTGATGGACGCCAACACCAATTTCCATCTGCTTCAGCACGACACCTCCTACGGTCCTTCCGCCTTCACCTGCGAAGTGGCTTCCGAAAAGACCTCCGTGGGCGGCGTGGATGCCACCATGGTCAAGGTGGGCGACTGGAACGTGGCCTGCCTCGCCGAACGCGATCCCAACAACCTGCCCTGGAAGGCCCTCGACGTTGACGTGGTGGTGGAATCCACCGGCATCTTCCGCACCGCTCCTCAGGCCGGCGTGCATCTGGAACGCGGCGCCAAGAAGGTCATCATTTCCGCTCCCGCCAAGCAGCCCGATCTCACCGTGGTCATGGGCGTGAACCAGGACATGTACGATCCCGCCAAGCACCACATTCTGTCCAACGCCTCCTGCACCACCAACTGCCTCGCTCCCGTGGCCAAGGTCATGCATCAGGAATTCGGCCTCAAGCTCGGCAACATGGTCACCGTGCATTCCTACACCAACGACCAGCGCATCCTCGACCTGCCCCACAAGGACCTGCGTCGCGCCCGCGCTGCCGCTCTGAACATCATTCCCACCAGCACCGGCGCCGCCAAGGCCGTGGCCGAGGTCATTCCTTCCCTCAAGGGACGCTTCTCCGGCTATGCCCTGCGCGTGCCCACTCCCACCGTGTCCATCGTGGACTTCTCCGCCATTCTTGAAAAGTCCACCGACACCGAAACCCTGGTGAACGCCTTCCGCGCCGCTTCCGAGACCTACCTCAAGGGCATCCTCGGCGTGAACGACCTTCCCCTCGTCTCCATGGACTTCAAGGGCGACTCCCGTTCCTCCATCGTGGAATCCGAATACTGCACCGTGCAGGACGGCACCCTTGCCAAGGTGGTGAGCTGGTACGACAACGAATGGGCCTACTCCGTCCGCGTGACCGACCTCATTCACTACATGCAGTCCAAGGGCTTCTAAGCCGGGCTCCGCTTTCGCGGAACCGTGGACGCGCGTTGTAAGACGCAACCGGCAAACAGACAGGCCGCCGCTCCGAAAAGGGGCGGCGGCCTTTTGCAGACTCTTGCCTAGAACGACGGCTCGGAGCATACTGCCCCCATGAAATTTTTTCCCAGTCAGTTTTCTCTGTTGAGCCAGGGGAAGGGAGCGCGAAGGAACTTCGGATACTTCTTCCGCGTCATCCTCATTCTTACCGTGTTCGTGGCCGTGTTCAGCGTGCTGTTCCATTACATCATGGAATATGAAGGCCGCGACTATTCCTGGATTACCGGCCTGTACTGGACCCTGACCGTCATGTCCACGCTGGGATTCGGCGACATCACCTTCAATTCCGATCTCGGCCGCGCCTTTTCCATCGTGGTGCTGCTCACGGGCATCGTGGGGCTGCTCATCGTGCTGCCCTCGTCGTTCATTCAGTTCGTCTATACCCCGTGGCTTGAGGCGCAGAAGAAAAAGGAAGTGCAGCACAGTCTGCCGGCGTCGGCGCGCAATCACGTCATCATCGTGGGCGTGAGCCCCGTGGCGCGCAACCTTGCCCAGGTGCTGGCCAGGTACGGCTTTCACAGCGTGCTTCTGTGCTCCACCACGCAGCAGGCGCTGGATCTCATGGATCTCGGCCTGCACGCCGTGGTCGGCGACTACGACGACGTGGAGGTCTATCGCGGCCTGCACGCCCAGAACGCGCGCCTCGTGGTGGCTCTCGACACCGACGTGCGCAACATCAACGTGGCCTTCACCCTGCGGGAACTCGACAAGAACGTGCCCATGGTCTCCCGCGCCGAAAAGGACGAATCCATCGACATTCTCAAGCTCGCGGGCTGCTCTTCGGTGTTCCAGTTCCGCAAGTCGCTGGGCCGCTCCCTCACGCGCCGCGTCATCACCGACAAGCTCAGCGTGAGCCCGCTCGTCACCTTCGGCCCGCTGGTCATTGCCGAAGCCCCCGTGAAGCAGACTTCCCTTTCGGGCATGACGCTCAAGGAAAGCGATCTGCGCGGCAGAACGGGCATCAACGTGGTGGGGCTGTGGAATCACGGCGTGTTCGAGCATCCCGGGCCGGACACCGTGCTGGAAGAGCACAAGGTGCTGGTCATGGCGGGCTCGCGCGAGCAGATGCAGGCCTTTTCGCGGGAGCTGGCCCGCAAGCCGGAAACGGAAAAGCCCGCAGGGCGCGCGCCGGTGCTCGTCATCGGCGGCGGACGCGTGGGCACGGCGGCCGCCACGGCCCTCAAGGAACGCGGTCTCGACGTCGTGGTGGTGGACCGCTCCAACATCGCTTCGCGCATTCCGGGCATACGGGTGCAGGTGGGCGACGCTTCCGATCCGTTCACGCTGGAGCAGGCGGGCATCAAGACCTCGCCTTCCATCCTCATCACCACCCACGACGACGACACCAACATCTACCTCACCATCTACTGCCGCCGCCTGCGCCCCGACGTGCAGATCATCACCCGCACCAATCTCGACCGCAACGTTCACGTGCTGCACATGGCCGGCGCCGATCTCGTGCTTTCGCTGGCGTCCATGGTGTCCAGCCAGATCATCAACCTGCTGGAGCCGGGCAGGGTGTTCATGCTCAACGAAGGGCTGAACATCTTCCGTGCGGTGGCGGGGGAGGGGCTTGCGGGCCACAATCTCGCCAACAGCGGCATACGCAAGAACCTGCGCTGCAACGTGGTGGCCGTGAGAACCGCCCGCGGCGACATTCTGGTGAACCCCGATCCGCTGCGGGAGTTTCAGGCGGCCGACGAGCTGTTCCTCATCGGCGACGCGGCGTCGGAAACCGCGTACTACGAGGAATACTGGCCGGACAGAGGCCGGAGGGAATGCGACCCCACCTGCGGCGACGAGAATAGGCACGAGCCCGGACAGGGCTGGTTTGCCTGATAGCCGGGATGCCGGAAAACGAGCCTCCTGAAGTTCGTTTCCGGGGCGTGTTCGGAAATGGCCCGGCGTTTTTGGGGAAAATTTTTTGTCGGGGAACGTCGGGAGCGACTTCGGCAGGGGCTTCGACGGCGTTTTTCCCGTTTTTTCGCCGGACGGAGCGAAGTCGCAAAAAATTTTTGAAAAAATGTGGAAAAGGGCTCGGAAGGCATCGCTTCCGGGCCTTTTTCGTGCGGAACATGCGGATTTAACTGCGCATGATCCTTAAGAAAAAATGAATTTCCCGTTTTTTTGCGCAGCCGCGGAAAAAAATGAAAATTTTTCAAAAAAAACTTGACGGACGGGGGTAGTGAAGATACAAATAGACCTCGCCCAAGTTATGGGCGTTTCCCTGGACGGCAGGGAAGGGCAGATGGAATCTGTCCTGCTGTACTCTGAGCATTCGATCAGGGTTTTGACATTTGCAGGCGTCGCACATGCCTAAGATGTCAGACCGCAGCAATCCGAACTTCGCGGATTGCAAGGTTTTCCGGTGGATGGGCAATCCATGCGCCGGGTGTGTGTTGGCTCCTGCGGGACCACCTGTTTGACGGAATGTATTCCGTGCAGGCCGGGTTGGCGACCAGGATCGGCTTTTATGGACTTTTTGCAGGGCTCGAACGGTTGCCGATTGGTCCGTTCTTCTCTTTATCCCCCGCATACATATCCATGAGCCGAACGACTTTGATGCTTTTTCAAAGGCGTTTTTGGTCGTTGCCTGACTTTAGGTGTAGGAACGAAGGGCGCTTCTCCACGCAAGGTGAGCGTGAGCGCGCCTCATGAAATGACCGGTTCCTCTGACCGGTCAGCCGCCCTTTCGGCGGTGGATTCTCCGGTTGAAATACTCCGACAGGGATCAGCCGGAGCGGGTTTGCCAGAAAATGGAGATTCGCAATGACGACAGTTGGCAGTGATCGTATCCGTATCAAGCTTAAGGCTTACGATTACCGCATCCTGGACAAGGCTGTGGCGGAAATCGTGGACACTGCGCGCAATACCGGCGCGGGTGTGGCTGGGCCTATTCCTCTGCCCACCAACATTCACAAGTACACGATTCAGCGCTCGGTCCATGTGGACAAGAAGTCCCGTGAACAGTTCGAGATGAGGGTCCACAAGCGCCTTATGGACATCCTCGACCCCACGCAGCAGACCGTGGACGCTCTGGGCAAGCTTTCCTTGCCCGCCGGCGTGGATGTGGAAATTAAGCTCTAGAGAGGGGCGTCATGTCTGAAAAAATGGGTATTATTGGACGAAAGCTGGGCATGACCCGTATTTTCGCCGACGACGGCAGCGCTGTTGCCGTTACCGTGGTCAAGGCAGGTCCCTGCCCCGTGACCCAGGTAAAGACGGTGGAAAAGGACGGCTACAACGCTCTTCAGATCGCCTTTGAAGAAGTGGCTGAAAAGAAGGTGACCAAGGCTATGCGCGGTCACTTCGCCAAGGCCGGCGTGGCTCCCTGCCGCGAAGTTCGCGAGATCCGTCTCGCCGAACCGGCCGCCGTTGAAGTCGGTCAGGTCCTCACCGCCGAAGTGTTCGCCGCCGGCGACACCGTGAAGGTGACGGGAACCAGCATTGGTAAAGGTTATCAGGGCGTTATGCGCCGTTGGAACTTCCATGGCATTGACGATGGCCATGGCGACGAAAAGGTGCATCGTTCCGGTGGTTCCATCGGTAACAACACCTTCCCCGGACATGTGTTCAAGGGCAAGAAGATGGCCGGTCAGTGGGGCGCCGAACGCGTCACGCAGCAGGGCCTGAAGATCGTGGAAGTTCGCCCCGAGGATAACGTCATCCTTATTAAGGGTGCCGTGCCCGGACCGAAGAACGGTCTGGTGCTGGTGCGCAAGCAGTAGTGCGCAACACAGGAGATGAAGCAATGGCTGTTATGAAAGTTTACGATCAGAACAATCAGGAAGCCGGGGAAGTCACCCTCGCTCCCGAAGTGTTCGAAGTCGAAGTGAGGCCGGAGATTCTGAACCTTGTGGTTCGTGCCTATCGCGCCGCCCAGCGTGCCGGTACTCACGCCGCCAAGACCCGCGCCTTTGTGTCCGGCGGCGGCAAGAAGCCCTTCAAGCAGAAGGGCACTGGCAATGCACGCCAGGGATCCAACCGTTCGCCCATCATGCGTGGTGGCGCGATCGTCTTCGGACCCCAGCCGCGTGACTACAGCTTCAAGGTCAACAAGAAGGTGCGCGCTCTGGCTCTGCGCATGGCTCTTTCCTCCCGCGTGGCCGACGGCCTCATGGTGGTGAAGGGCATTGAACTTGCCGAAGCCAAGACGAAGCTCTTCGCCGGCGTCGCCAAGAACCTCGGCCTTACCAAGGCTCTGGTTGTGGCCGCTCCCGAAGAAAACGGCGTGAATCCCACGCTGGCTCTCGCTTCCCGCAACCTCCCTGGTATCACCCTCGTCACCCCCGATGCCGTGACTGTGTACGATGTGCTCAATTGCAAGCAGCTCGTGGTGCTGGAAGGTGCTCTGCCCCACCTGGAAGAGAGACTGAAGTAGTCGCTCGCCTTGAAAGGAATGGACATGGATTACACTAAAATTCTTCTTCGGCCCGTGGTGACCGAAAAGGCCACCGCTCTTCGTGAAGAAGGCGTGTACGCCTTCTTCGTCGATACCAAGGCCAACAAGATCGAGATCGGTAAGGCAGTGGAAGAAGCCTTCAAGGTCAAGGTCACGAATGTCAATGTCATTACGGTCAAGCCGCGCCGTCGCGTGCGTCAGGGCCGCGTGAAGGGTCGCATCCCGGGCTATCGCAAGGCCTATGTCACCCTCGCCGCTGACAACAAAATCGATTTCTTCGAGGGAGTCTAGTCAATGGCTGTTCTGAAGATGAAACCGACCTCGGCTGGACGTCGTTTCCAGACTGTGTCCGACTTCGCTGAGATCACCAGATCTACGCCGGAAAAGTCTCTCACCGAAGGTCTTACCAAGAAGAGCGGCCGCAACAACAACGGCCGCGTTACCAGCCGTCGCCGTGGCGGCGGTCATAAGCGCCTGTATCGCATCATCGACTTCAAGCGCGACAAGATGGGCATTTCCGCCCGCGTCGCCGAAATCGAATACGATCCCAACCGTACCGCCCGCATTGCTCTCTTGAACTATGCCGACGGTGAAAAGCGCTACATTCTCGCCCCCGTGGGCATTCAGCAGGGCGACGTGATTGAAGCCGGCGACAAGGCCGACATCAAGCCCGGCAACGCTCTGGCTCTGAACCGCATTCCCGTGGGCACCAACGTGCACAACATCGAAATGCACCCCGGCCGCGGCGGCCAGATGTGCCGTGCCGCCGGCACCTATGCCCAGCTCGTGGGCAAGGACGGCAAGTACGTCATCCTGCGCCTGCCCTCCGGTGAAGTCCGCAAGGTGCTCGCCACCTGCATCGCCACTGTGGGTCAGGTCGGCAATGTGCAGCATGAAAACATCAGCCTTGGCAAGGCCGGCCGCAACCGCTGGTTGAGCCGTCGTCCCAAGGTCCGCGGCGTCGCGATGAACCCTGTCGACCATCCTCTGGGTGGTGGTGAAGGTCGCAGCTCCGGTGGTCGTCATCCTGTGACTCCCTGGGGCATTCCTACCAAGGGCTACAAGACCCGCGCAAAGAAGAAGCCTTCCGGCCGTCTCATCATCAAGAGCCGCGGTCAGAAGTAAGAGGAGCCGGACATGCCCAGATCTCTTAAAAAAGGTCCCTTTGTGGACGGCAGCCTCATGAAGAAGGTAGACGCGGCCGTTGCCAGCAACGACCACAAGGTCATCAAGACCTGGTCCCGCCGTTCCATGATTCTGCCTGAAATGGTTGGTTTGACGTTCGCCGTGCACAACGGCAAGAAGTTCATCCCGGTCTTCGTGACGGAAAACATGGTCGGTCATAAGATGGGCGAATTTGCGCCCACTCGTACGTTCCACGGCCACGCTGCGGACAAGAAGACGAAAGCGGTCAAAAAATAGCGAGTAACGTTCATGGAATCGAAAGCAATCTGCAAGTTTCAGCGCGTTTCTCCCCGCAAGACCCGTCTGGTTGCCCAGAACATCAAGGGTCTTCCTGTGGAAGATGCCCTGAACCAGCTCAAGTTCACGCCCAACAAGCCTGCCGGTGTTCTTTACGGAGTGGTGCGTTCGGCGCTGGCCAACGCCTCCCAGTTCCCTGGCATTGATGTGGACTCCATGTACGTCAAGGACGTGGTGGTCAACGAAGGCCCCACCTGGAAGCGCTTCATGCCTCGTTCTCAGGGTCGTGCTATGCACATTCGCAAGCGTACCAGCCACATTACCGTAATTCTCGCGGAAGGACAGGAATAGGCTATGGGTCAGAAAGTACATCCTTACGGCTTCCGTTTGGGATATAATAAGAATTGGCAGTCTCGCTGGTTCAGCAAGAAGGACTACGCTTCCTTCGTGTTTGAAGATCACAACATCCGCAAGTACGTGAAGAAGCTTCTGTACAGCGCCGGTGTTGCCAGAATCGAGATCGAACGTTTCGGCGGTCGCATCCGCCTCATCCTTTCCACCGCCCGTCCCGGCATCGTCATCGGCCGCAAGGGCGCGGAAATTGAAAAGCTTCGCGCTGACCTCAAGAAGAAGTTCGGCCGTGACTTCACCCTCGAAGTGAACGAAATCCGCCGTCCTGAAATCGAAGCTCAGCTCGTTGCCGAAAACATCGCCATGCAGCTGGAACGTCGCGTCGCCTTCCGCCGCGCCATGAAGCGCACCGTGCAGATGGCCCGCAAGTTCGGCGCCGAAGGCATCAAGATTTCCTGCGCCGGCCGTCTTGCCGGAGCTGAAATCGCCCGTTCCGAATGGTATCGTGACGGCCGCGTGCCGCTTCAGACCCTGCGTGCCGACATCGACTTCGGTTTTGCCGAAGCCCACACCACCTATGGCCTCATCGGCATCAAGGCGTGGGTTTACAAGGGTGAAATCCTTGATAAAGAGGTTGAACAGTAATGCTTGCTCCTAAGAGAATCAAATTCCGCAAGTGGCAGAAAGGCCGCCTGCGTGGCCCGGCCAACCGTGGCGCTACCATCGCGTTTGGTGAAATTGGCCTGAAGGCTGTCGAACATGGCAAGCTTTCCAGTCAGCAGATTGAAGCCGCCCGTATCGCCATGATGCGCCACATCCGCCGCGGCGGTAAAGTCTGGATCAGGGTGTTCCCCGATCATCCCGTGACCGCCAAGCCTCTGGCCACTCGTCAGGGTAGCGGTAAGGGTGCCCCTGTGGGCTGGTGCGCACCGGTCAAGCCCGGCCGCGTGCTGTATGAAATCAAGGGTGTTGACCTTGAACTTGCCAAGCGCGCTCTGACGCTGGCCAGCCACAAGCTGCCCGTGAAGACCGTGATCGTGGTGAGAGAGGGGGCCTTCGAATGAAAATGAAGGAATTGCGCGAAATGAGCGTCGAGCAGCTCCAGGCGAAGCTGACTGAACTGCGTCAGGAACTTTTCAACCTGCGCTTCCAGCATGCCACTGCTCAGTTGGAAAAGACGGCGTCCATTCCGGCCACCAAGAAAGATATTGCCCGTGTGCTGACGGCTCTGGCCGCGGCCGCGAAGAACTAGGAGCGGATATGAACAGCGCAATCGAACAGCGCAACGGCAGAACGCTCGTCGGTACTGTCATCAGCGACAAGTGCGACAAGACCATTGTCGTTCTCGTTGAAACCCTGGTGCAGCATCCGCTTCTCAAGAAGTACATTCGTCGGCGCAAGAAGTTCACCGCCCACGATCCTATGAATGAGTGCGGCATCGGCGACAAGGTCAAGATTGTGGAATACCGGCCCATGAGCCGGAACAAGCGCTGGCACCTGGTGTCCGTGCTTGAAAAGGCCGTCTAGTCCCATTCGGGCTGACTAAAAGGAAACACTATGATCCAGGTAGAATCCAGACTCCAGGTGGCCGACAACTCCGGCGCCAAGGAAGTGGCCTGCATCAAGGTGCTGGGCGGCTCTCACCGTCGCTATGCCACGGTGGGCGATATCATCATGGTGTCCGTGAAGGACGCCATCCCCCACGCCAAGGTGAAGAAGGGCGATGTCATGGAAGCCGTGGTCGTGCGTACCGCCAAGGAAGTGCGCCGCGCCGACGGTTCCTACATCAAGTTCGATACGAACGCCGCCGTGCTTCTGACCAAGCAGGGTGAACCTGTGGGTACCCGTATCTTCGGACCCGTTGCCCGCGAACTTCGCGCCCGCAACTTCATGAAGATCGTGTCCCTTGCCCCTGAAGTGCTGTAGGAGCCAAGGCTATGAAACAGTTTCGTATTCATAAAGACGACAAGGTGATGGTGATCGCCGGCAAGGACGAAGGCAAGATCGGCAAGGTTCTGAAGGTCCTGCGCAAGTCCGACCGCATCCTGGTGGAGAAGGTGAACGTTGTGAAGCGCAACGTGCGCCCCAACCCCTACAAGCGCGAAGCCGGCGGCATCGTTGAAAAGGAAATGCCTATCCACGTCTCCAACCTGATGGTGGTTTGCCCGCACTGCGCAAAGCCCACCCGCGTTGGTTATCGGGTGACCGAAGACGGGAAGAAAGTCCGTTTCTGCAAGAAGTGCAACGAAACCCTCTAGAAGGTGAACGACGATGACCCGTCTGGAAACGATATACCGTGAGAAGGTGGTCCCGGCATTGCAGAAGGAGTTCGCTTACAAGTCTCCTATGCAGATCCCTGGGATCGAGAAGATCTCCCTGAATATCGGTCTTGGTTCTGCCAACCAGAACCAGAAGCTGATCGACGACTGCGTGGCCGATCTGACCGCCATTGCCGGTCAGAAGGCCGTAGTCACCCGCGCCAAGAAGTCCATTGCCGCGTTCAAGCTGCGTGAAGGCATGCCCATCGGCGTGCGCGTCACCCTGCGCAAGGACGCCATGTGGGACTTCCTTGACAAACTCATGAACTTCGCCATGCCCCGCGTCCGCGACTTCCGCGGTATCCCGGATCGTGGCTTCGATGGTCGTGGCAACTTCACCCTCGGTATCAAGGAGCACACCATTTTCCCTGAAATGGAATCCGACCGTGTGGAAAACCCCGTGGGTATGAACATCACCATCGTGACCTCCGCAACCACGGACAAGGAAAGCAAGCTGATGCTCGAACAGCTCGGCATGCCTTTCCGCAAGTAAGGAGTGAGCAATGGCTCGTACTGCTCTTAAAGTAAAAGCCGCCCGCAAGCCCAAGTTTGCTGTTCGCGCTTACAATCGCTGCCCTGTGTGCGGTCGTCCCCATGCTTTCATGCGTCAGTTCGGCCTGTGCCGTATCTGCTTCCGCAAAAAGGCGCTGAACGGCGAACTGCCCGGCGTCCGCAAATCCAGCTGGTAATTCCAGCTAACTTTCAGGAGATATACCATGTTGACCGATCCCATTGCCGATATGCTTACGCGTATCCGCAACGCACACCTGGCCCTTCACAAGGAAGTAAGTGTGCCGCGCTCGAAGATGAAGGAAGCCATGGCGTCCATCCTCAAGCAGGAAGGCTATGTGGAAGATGTTACCGTCGATGACCGTAACATCACCATTGCGCTGAAGTATGTGAAGGGGCGTCCGGCCATAACGGGCCTCAAGCGTATCAGCAAGCCTGGTCGCCGTGTCTATGTGGGCGCTCATCAGATTCCCCGCGTTCAGAATGGTCTTGGCATCTGCATTCTGTCCACCTCTCGTGGCGTTCTGGACGGCATGACCGCCCATGCGGACAAGACTGGCGGCGAACTTCTTTGCGAAGTCTGGTGATCGCGGCTTAACCGCCGTTGACCTTCAGCCAAGGTAGAAAACATATGTCGAGAATAGGTAAACAGCCCATCGAACTTCCCAAGGGCGTGGAAGTTAAGTTGGGTGAAGATATGGTCGAAGTGAAAGGCCCCAAGGGGACCCTGCAGACTCCGATTTGCAGCCTGCTGAACTACGAAATCGCCGATGGTCACCTTACCATCACCCGCAAGGACGACACCCGCGAGAGCAACGCTCAGCACGGCCTGCGCCGTACCCTCATCGCCAACTGCGTGGAGGGCGTGAGCAAGGGTTTCTCCAAGACTCTCGAAGTCGTCGGCGTGGGCTTCAAGGTGGCCGTGAAGGGCAACATCATTGACCTTTCCGTCGGTTACTCCCACCCCGTGCTGCTTGAGCTTCCCAAGGGTCTGGAAGCCAAGGCGGAGGGCACCAAGCTTACCATTTCCGGTATTGACAAGGAACTGGTGGGCGAATTCGCCGCCCGCGTCCGCCGTGTGCGTGAGCCCGAACCCTACAAGGGCAAGGGTATCAAGTATGAAAATGAAATCATCCGTCGCAAGGCCGGCAAGTCCGGTGGCAAGGGCAAATAGGGGTAACGGACATGATTCTTTCTAAGAATGAAAGCCGGAAGCGCCGCAAGGTGCATATCCGGAAGAAGATTTCCGGCACGGTCGAAAGACCTCGTCTGGTTGTGTACCGTTCCAACCTGCATATCTACGCCCAGGTTGTGGATGATGCCTCCGGCAACACGCTGGTAGCCACCTCCACCCTCGCCCTGTCCAAGGGCGGCGAGAAGGCTTCCTGCAACAAGGCCGGTGCAGAACGCGTGGGCAAGGAAATTGCCCGCCTGGCCCTGGAGAAGGACATCCACAAGGTTGTCTTCGATCGTAACGGCTATCTGTATCACGGTCGCGTGAAGGCTGTCGCCGAAGGCGCCCGTGAAGGCGGCCTCGAATTCTAGTGGTCCGCAAGGACAACAAGAGCAGGATAAATATGGAACAGCAGCAGCAAACGCAGCAGGATTCCGGCTACATTGAAAAGATCGTTAGTCTGAACCGTGTTGCCAAGGTCGTGAAGGGTGGCCGTCGTTTCAGCTTCAGCGCCCTCATCGTCGTTGGCGACGGCAAGGGCAATGTGGGCTACGGCCTCGGCAAGGCTCAGGAAGTTCCTGAAGCCCTCCGCAAGGCTACCGAACGCGCCCGCAAGTCCATGGTTCGGGTTCCCCTGGTGGAAGGCACTCTGCCTTATGAAGTGCTCGGCCGCTTCGGTGCTGGCCGCGTGCTTCTGAAGCCCGCCTCCCGCGGTACCGGCATCATCGCCGGCGGCGCCGTGCGTGCCGTCATGGAAGCCGCCGGTGTCACCGACGTGCTCGCCAAGGCTATCGGTACCAACAACCCGCACAACGTTCTTCGCGCCGCCGTCGCCGGACTCAGCTCCCTGCGCAGCGCCGAGGAAGTTTCCGAAGTGCGCGGCAAGAAACTGGAAGCCCCCCGCAAGTAGGGTCATAAGGTAGAGTACCATGTCTGAAATCAAGGTGAAGCTCATCAAAAGCCGCATCGGCACGACCCCTGCCCAGAAGAAGGTTCTGGACGCCATGGGCCTGCGCCGTCGTGAGATGGTAAAAACCCTTAAGGATAACGCCGCCACCCGCGGCATGATCGCCAGCGTGTCCCACCTGGTTGAGGTCATTGCATAATGAGACTTAACGATCTGTATCCTTTCCCTGAAGAACGCAAGGGCCGCAAGCGTGTCGGCCGTGGTGCCGGTTCCGGCCTCGGCGGCACTTCCGGCAAGGGCCACAAGGGCCAGAACGCCCGTTCCGGCGGCGGTGTCCGTCCCGGTTTTGAAGGCGGTCAGATGCCCCTGCAGCGCCGTCTGCCCAAGCGTGGCTTCAAGAACTATCAGTTCAAGGTGACCTACGAAGTCATTAACCTCGATCGTCTGCTGGCGGCCTTCCCCGATCAGAAGGAAATCACGCTGGAAGACATCTACAGCCGCGGTCTCGTCAAGAGCGCCCTCGTGAAGATCCTGGGCGAAGGCGAAGTGACCCGCCCCGTCAGCATCGAAGCCTTCCGCTTCAGCCAGTCTGCCAAGGACAAGATTCTTGCCGCCGGCGGCGAAGTGAAGGAACTTCTCGCCGACGCTGAAGAACCCGCTACCTCCGAGGAATAAGACGTGGCGAACGGCGTGGACAAAATGGCGCAAATGCCTGAGCTGCGTAAAAAGCTGGCATGGACCCTTTTCATCCTGTGCATGTACAGGGTGGGGGTCCATGTTCCGGTGCCTGGCATTGATGCCGGCGCGCTGTCTCACTTTTTCGCCAGTATGCAGGGTTCGGTCTTTGCTCTGCTCGACATGTTCTCCGGCGGCGGCCTCAGAAACGTTTCTGTGTTCGCCCTCGGCATCATGCCTTACATTTCGGCGTCCATCATTCTGCAGCTTCTGCAGGTGGTGAGCCCCGACATCAAGCGCATGGCCAAGGAAGAAGGGCAGGCCGGCAGACGCAAGATCACGCAGTACACGCGATATCTCACTGTCGCGATCACCCTTATACAGGGCTTCGGCATTGCCGCCCTTCTGGAAGGCATGGTCAGCCCTGAAAATGCTCCCGTCGTCATGAATCCCGGCTGGGAATTCCGTCTGGTGACCATCGTCACTCTGACGGCAGGTACCATCCTCATCATGTGGCTTGGCGAGCAGATTACCGCCAAAGGCATTGGAAACGGCATATCGCTCATCATCTTCTCCGGTATCGTGGTCGGCATTCCGAGCGCGCTTATGCGCTCCTATCAGCTGATCAAGGCCGGCGACATGAATGTGCTGTTCGCCATTTTCATTGTCATCATGATGCTGGCCGTCACCGTGGGCATTGTGTTCGTTGAGCGTGCTCAGCGCAGAATACCCATTCAGTACGCCAAGCGTCAGATCGGCCGCAAGATGTACGGCGGACAGACCACGCATCTGCCCCTGCGCATCAACACCGCTGGCGTGATTCCCCCCATCTTCGCCCAGAGCCTTCTGCTCTTCCCGGCGACCGTGGCGGGCTTCTCCACCGCCGAGTGGCTGCAGACGGTTGTGTCGTGGTTCCGGCCCACGTCCATCGTGTACAACGTCATCTTCATTGCGCTGATCTTCTTCTTCTGCTTCTTCTATACCGCGATCATCTTCGATCCGAAGGACATTGCGGAGAACCTGAAGAAGGCAGGCGGGTTCGTGCCCGGCATTCGTCCCGGCGACAAGACCCGCGAATACATCGACAACGTGCTTACTCGTCTTACCTTGTGGGGCGGCATCTACATTTCCATCATCTCCGTGCTGCCCATGCTGCTGATCGCTCAGTTCAACGTGCCGTTCTACTTCGGCGGAACCAGCCTTCTGATTCTCGTCGGCGTGGCCATCGACTTCATGAGCCAGGTGGAATCCCACCTCATCTCTCAGCAGTATGAAGGCCTCATGAGCAAAGCAAGAAAGGGATAGGCATGAAAAAGTTTCGGGGCATTTTTATCAAGAATGAGCATGAGATCGAACTCATGCGCGTGGCCAACGGCATGACGGCGACCATTCTTGACGAACTGGTGGCCAACGTGCGTCCCGGCGTTCCCACCATATTTTTCGACGAACTGGCCCGCAAGATGTGCCGCGACATGGGCGTTGTGCCCAACTTCCTCAACTACTGCGGCTATCCTTTTGCGCTGTGCTGTTCCGTCAACGAGACCATCATTCACGGTTTTCCTTCAAAGGACATCATTTTGAAGGAAGGGGACATTGTCAGTTTTGACATGGGCGTGAATTACAAAGGTTTCAACGGGGACTCCGCCCGCACCGCGTTCTGCGGCGAGGTATCGGAGGAAGCCAGGCATCTTTCCGACGTGACGAAGCGCTGTCTCGAACTCGGAATTGCCGCGGCGCATCCCGGCAACAATCTCTATGCGATTTCGGCGGCGGTGCAGCGTCATGCCGAAATGGAAGGGCTCCATGTGATCCGTGATTTCGTCGGGCATGGCATCGGTGCCAGCCTTCACGAAAAGCCGGAAGTGCCGAACTTCGTGCCACGCGGCGGCATGGTGGACGGCGTTCCGGGCGGAACTCCGCTGAAACCTGGCATGGTTTTGGCCATCGAGCCCATGTTGGCAATCGGCACCCATGAGGTGGAAATCATGTCCGATGGCTGGACGACGAAGATGAAGGATCGGAGTCTGTCCGCCCATTGGGAACACACGGTGGTCATCCGGCAGGACGGAGCGGAAATACTCAGTCTGGCCGAGAACTACCGGCCGTGATTTTCGCGTCGTGAAACACTGTCCTTGACAGGGTGATGATAACAAGATAAGAGAAACGGTTCCAGGCGATTTTTTCGCCACAATCGTGTATCTAAAAGTAACTAACGGAGTGAGCGATGAAAGTCAGGCCGTCCGTCAAAAAAATCTGCCCTAAGTGCAAGGTTATCCGGCGCAAGGGTGTTTTGAGAGTGATCTGCGAAAACCCCCGGCATAAACAGCGCCAGGGCTAACCTTGCAGGAGTCTTAACGTGGCCAGAATTGCAGGCATTGAACTGCCCCGTGGTAAAAGAGCGGATATCGCACTTACCTATATTTATGGCATCGGCCGGGCTACTGCCCTGGAAATCCTTGCTGCTTCCGGCGTCGACTGGAACCGCAGCATCGACGATCTGAGCGCCGATGAAGTGAACGAAGTCCGTAAGGAAATCGAAACGAACCACAAGGTGGAAGGCGACCTCCGCCGTGAAGTGGCTTCGAATATCAAGCGTCTGATGGATATTGGCTGCTACCGTGGCCTGCGCCACCGCCGTGGTCTGCCCGTCCATGGTCAGCGTACTCACACGAACGCTCGTACCCGTAAGGGTCCGCGTCGTGGCAATGTGGGTAAAAAGAAGTAGGAAGCTGTATCTGATGCAGCCCATCTTCGGCTGATCGAGACACCATAGCTCCAAGGAAGTGCAAGATGGCAAGAGCCAAACGTGCAGTCAAAAAGAAGGAAAAGAAGAATATTCCGTTGGGCATAGCCCACATTGCGGCTTCTTTCAATAATACTATTGTTACCTTCACCGATACTCGCGGCAACACCGTGAGCTGGTCCTCCGCCGGCCAGAGCGGATTCAAGGGTTCCCGCAAGTCCACTCCTTTCGCGGCTCAGGTTGCGGCTGAAAACGCCGCCCGTCGCGCTCAGGACAATGGCATGCGTACTGTGGGTGTGTATGTGAAGGGTCCCGGCGCCGGCCGTGAATCCGCTCTGCGCGCTATCAACGCCGCCGGTTTCAAGGTTGCGTTCATTCGTGACGTGACTCCCATTCCCCACAACGGTTGCCGTCCTCCCAAGCGGCGCCGCGTCTAACGCCTTGAAGACAAGGAGAACTAGCCTTGGCAAAATATAATGACGCCAAATGCCGGCTTTGCCGTCGTGAAGGCACCAAGCTGTTTCTGAAGGGCGACCGTTGCTTCACTGACAAGTGCGCTCAGGACCGCCGCCCCTACGCTCCCGGCCAGCACGGCCGCGCCCGCAAGAAGCTCAGCGAATACGCTGTGCAGCTGCGTGAAAAGATGAAGGTCCGTCGTATTTACGGCGTGCTGGAAAAGCAGTTCCATGGTTATTTTGAAGACGCCGAAATGGCCAAGGGCGTGACGGGCGCCAACCTGCTCGTCATTCTCGAACGCCGTCTCGACAACGTCGTGTACCGCATGGGCTTCGCCAACTCCCGCAGCCAGGCCCGTCAGCTCGTCCGTCACGGCATCTTCACCCTCAACGGCCACAAGGTGACCATTCCGTCCCTGCAGGTCCGCGTGGGCGACGAAATCGCCGTTCCGGAAAAGAACCGCAACATCCCCGTGATCGCCGCCGCTCAGGACGTGCTCGCCCGCCGCGGCTGCCCTGCCTGGGTGGAAGTTGACGGCGCGTCCTTCAAGGGTGTTATCAAGGCCCTTCCCCAGCGCGACGATATTCAGACTCCCATCGAAGAATCCCTTATCGTCGAACTTTACTCGAAATAAGCAGGAACTCCCATGCTCAGCAAACAAGCCAACAGGCTCATCAACGCCCGCAACTGGGCGGTGCTCGTCAAGCCCGAACAGATCGTCCGCGAGAACGACCCTGCCGACACCATGTACGGCAAGTTCGTGTGCGAACCTCTGGAACGCGGCTACGGCACCACCATCGGCAATGCGTTGCGCAGAGTGCTTTTGGCATCCCTTCAGGGCGCAGCGTTTGTGTCCGTCAAAATTGCGGGCGTACAGCATGAGTTTACCACCATCCCCGGCGTGCTTGAAGATGTGACGGACATCATCCTGAACATCAAGCAGGTTCGTCTCGCGATGGATACAGACGTTCCTCAGACGGTCACTCTCAACGTGAACAAGAAGGGCGAGGTGACCGCCGGCGACATTCAGGGCAACCAGCACGTGACCGTGCTCAACCCTGAACTGCACATTGCCACGCTGACCGAAGACGTGGAATTCAATCTTGAATTCGAGGTCCGCATGGGCAAGGGCTACGTCCCCGCCGACATGCACGAAGGCCTCTCCGACGAAATCGGCATCATCAAGCTTGATTCCAGCTTCTCTCCCGTGCGCAAGGTCGCCTATACCATCGAAGCCGCCCGCGTGGGCCAGATGACCAACTACGACAAGTTGATCCTCGAAGTCTGGACGGACGGTTCCGTGACCCCTGAAGACGCCATTGCCTACAGCGCGAAGATCATCAAGGATCAGATTTCCGTGTTCATCAACTTCGACGAGCACATTTCTGACGAGAGCGGTCTCGGCGCCTGCGACAACGGGGAATTCAACGAAAATCTCTTCAAGAGCATCGACGATCTTGAGCTTTCCGTGCGCGCCACCAACTGCCTGCGCAGCGCCAACATCGCGCTGGTGGGCGAACTGGTGCAGCGTTCCGAAAACGAAATGCTCAAGACCAAGAACTTCGGCAAGAAGTCCTTGGACGAAATCAAGAACGTGCTTCTCGACATGGGTCTTGACTTCGGCATGAAGGTCGACTCCTTCGATAAGAAATACCAGGAATGGAAGAGGAAGCAGCACCATGAGGCATAGCAACTCTGGTAAGAAACTGAGCAGAAATCCTTCGCATCGCAAGGCTCTGCTTCGCAATATGTCCAAGGCCCTGCTTACGCACGGCCGGATTCGTACCACCGAGATCAAGGCCAAGGAGCTGCGCGGCGTGGTCGAATCTCTCATTACTCTGGCTCGTCGCAACGACGTGGCCGCCCGTCGTCTCGCTTACCGCGAACTGGGCAGCCATCAGCTCGTGCAGAAGCTGTTTGACGAAATCGCTCCCCGCTTCGCCGGCATCCCCGGCGGCTACACCCGCGTGGTGAAGCTGGCCATGCCCCGTCGCGGCGACTGCGCCCCGATGGCCATCATCGAACTGACCAAGCAGGCTGCCGACGCTCCTGCCGAAGCTCAGGCGTAAGCGTTTTCTGCATTGCGCATAGAGGGAACCACATGTGTGGTTCCCTTTTTTTGTTAATCGCCTCCGCGTCGTACCTGGAACGACGGCGATGCGCGTTTGTCGGCGTCTCGGCAGATGTTGGGAAACGTCATGCGCCCTGCCGGGAAGGTTGGCTTTCCCTTCACTGCCGGCAAACGGAGCGCGGGGCAGCAACGTTGACCGACCGCGCTGTCTTCTGGTGCATGTGCCGACGCCAATCTTTCATGCTCTTGTGTTCTTCCTCCCCTCTCTCGGTGGCTACGGGCCAGCCGTGTTTGAGCTTTGTCACTCCCGCAGAACCGGCTCGGCGTCCCTCAGTCCGCATCAGCTCCGGCTTCGGGGTCTGGCGCAAGCGTGTTCCGCTTTTGATCCTTCCGCATTTCGTCCGTCCTGACTGTCTTCGTGTGCAGCAGGCCGGATTCTGGAATCATCAGCCATGCTTCCGGTACATTCGCAGTTGCTGCGCCTGCGTCTTTGCCTGGGGCGCGTGTTCCACGTTGCCGCACCCGGGGCAGAGCGTCCAAATCCCTGTCGCTGGACGGGAGTGCTCCCGTCAGGAAACTTGGGCAGGTCGCGGCGTGAGCCCCGTCTGCAAAGATCAACGCGGGCCGCCGGGCAGGGCGCCTGCCCGGAGAATTGCGGCAGAACCGTTCCCCGTGTTACTTTCCTAACCACGCATCGGCATGCCCTTGATGACCTCCCTTCAAGGCGCGCGTTCTGCCCGAGCGTTTCCGACGGTGCGCCGGAGGCGCTTTCCTCGGCAATTCCGTGACAATCCGGCGACCTGGATGCTTGCGCAGCGGAACGTTTATGGCTACTTATAGGCGCGGGAGCCTTGCGCTCCCTGAAGCGTTTCCCCCGGGAAACGCCGTCAGAAAAAATGCCTTCAACCTCGGTGGATGGTTATGAATCTGAGAAAACATGTTTTTCTGGCTATGGCGCTTGCCGTTCTGCTCTTTCCCTGTTCCGTGTTTGCCGCACAGGCGCAGAAGCAGGCCGCCGCACCGCAGCCCAAAGCCGTTCAGGCCGATACGGCGGCGCTGAACGAATTTCAGCCCGACGACTCCTTCCGCAAGGATCGTCATCTCCTTGATCGTCTGCAGTACGACGCGTTTCGCTACATATGGGATCACACGTTCCCGGAATCCGGTCTGGCCTATGAGGACAGCCGCAACAAGGAAACCGGACAGGCCACCATCGGCGGTTCGGGCTTCGGCGTGGCGGCCATTGTCGTGGCTGCGGAACGCGGCTGGATCTCCCATCAGGACGCGCTGGACCGCGTGCTTAAGATAGCCACGTTCCTGCGCGACAAGACGGACAGAAAGAATCTGCACGGCGCCTTCCCGCACTGGCTGGACGGCCACACGGGCAAGACGATTTCCTTCGGCGAGCAGGACAACGGCGCCGATCTGGTGGAAACGGCCTTCATGATGCAGGGACTGCTCATTGCCCGCGCCTATTTTACGGCGGACACAGAGCAGGAAAAGGCCCTGCGCGACTGCATTACCGAACTGTGGCACGACGTGGACTGGCACTGGTTCACGAAGTCGGAAAACAACGGCCTGTACTGGCACTGGAGCCCCACCGCCGATTTCGGCATGGGCATGAAGATTTCCGGGTTCAATGAAGCCATGGTGGCCTATGTGCTGGCGCTCGGTTCGCCGACGCATCCCATTTCCCGCGAGGCTGCCAAGTTCTGGTATTCCACGGAGGAATATCAGCCGAAAACCGGCAACGGCTACACCATTGAGGCGGCCAACGCCTACGGCGGCTGCATGTTCCTGTCGCATTATTCCTTCATCGGTCTGGATCCCCGCCGCATGGCCGACGAACACGTGCGTCGCGGCTACATGGTGCGCAACATCACGCACACGCTCATGAACCGCGCCTATGCGCTGGAATCCGCGCCGGCCGAGCATCAGTTCAGCGAAGCCTTCTGGGGCCTGACCGCCTGCGACGTGAAGGGCGGGTATCGCTATCAGTCCGCCTACAACGAAATAGGCACGGTGGCTCCCACGGCCGCGCTTTCCTCCATGCCGTACACGCCGGAATATTCCATGCGCGTGCTGTGGAACATTTACGACAACTACAAGGACAAGATGTGGGGCCCCTACGGTCCCTACGACGCCTTCAGCCTGAAGGACGCCTGGTTCGACAACAGCTATCTTGCCATTGACCAGCTTCCCATCGTGAGCATGGTGGAAAACTACCGCAGCGGTCTGCTCTGGTCGCTGTTCATGAACATTCCCGAAGTGCAGGAAGGGCTTGCCCGCATGGGCGTGCAGCCGCTTCCCGCGGTCAACGGCTTCCCGCAGGTGGTGGTGCCGCTGAAGAAGACGGAATCCGGCTACGAACTGGACGCTCTTGATCTGCGCCGTCATCCCGACACCGGACTTTACACCGTGCCCTACAGCTGTGAGAAGGACGGCATGGTCTTCTTCACGCTGGAAGACGCCTCCGGCAAGGTCGTCAAACGCTTCACCCGTGAAGGCCGCAAGGGCTCCAACCTGCTGGAATTTGCCCAGTTCATGCCTGCAACGCAGGAAAAGTATCAGCTCGTCATGCACATCGGCGATCTGACCGCAGGACTGCCCATCCGCATGAACTGATCCGACGTGCGGCTCAGGCCCGCATGCGCAACGTTCCGCCGCCTCTGTCCGGAGATTCCGGGCCGGGGCGGCTTTTTTTGTCCGCCAGGAAACAGGGCGGATGCCTGACGCGCGTTCGGCAGGATCAGGCGATGCCCTCATCCGGCACGGCCGGAAATTTTCAGGCGTGGCGGAAAGCGCTGCTTTCTGGATGGCCGGGGATCGCCGTGCCGACGCCGCAGGCGACAGGCCGTTGCCGTCCGCGGCGGAACAGGGCAGCACAGCCTGTTCATTGCTCTGATTCTTTTCGGTTTTGTGACATGATCACCGTTATTTGATACGCATTTGTTCCATTTTTAGTAAAAGATAGAGAGAATGGAATATATCTCATTGAAATAAAGCTATATTTTTCCTGGCATGCTTCTTGCAACACCTGTGACAAACATTCATTGCAAAGGAGCAGTCATATGGAACGCAGCCAAGCTACGAAGCTGATAAAGGAAGCCAAACTCAGCAAGCACCTTTCCTGGGAAGAAATTGCCACCCATGTGGGCGGACATCCGGTATGGGTTACTTCCGCGCTGCTGGGGCAGAACAGCATGACGGCGGAGCAGGCGGCAAAGGCCGTGGAGATTCTGGGCCTTCCTGCGGAAGTGGCGGAAGCCCTGCAGGAGTGCCCCATGAAGGGAACGGACACCATCGTGCCCACCGATCCGCTCATCTACCGCTTCTATGAAATCATGCAGGTGTACGGCGGAACCATCAAGGAAGTCATCCATGAGAAGTTCGGCGACGGCATCATGAGCGCCATCGACTTCACCATGGACATTCAGAAGGAAGAAAATCCCCACGGCGACCGCGTGGTGGTGACGCTGAACGGCAAGTTCCTTCCCTACAAGAAGTGGTAATCGTCGGCAGGAATTCTTTCATCATGCTTTATCTTCAAGGAAATCGCCATGTCTCATCATCATGCAGGGCCGGCCAGTCTGGCCGATCCGTTCAGTTCCACCACTCGACTGGCCCATGACCATGCGGCCGTGTCCCCTTCGTCCCCCGTCGACGGCGAATCCGCCATGCTGCGCGCTGTGGAATCCTCCGTGGTGCGCAAGATATTCGGCGGCAACGACGTCAGTCGACGCTCATTCATGAAAATGCTCGGCGCGTCTTCGGCCATGGCCGTCATCAGCAGCATTTTTCCTCTGGACGCCGCCAAGGCCATGGCGCTTGACGCCATAGGCCCCATTGAAAAGAAGGATGTGAAGATAGGCTTCATGCCGCTCACCTGCGGCACGCCCATTGTTATGGCGCATCCCATGGGATTTTATAAGAAATACGGTCTTACGGAAGCGCAGCCCTACAAGGCTTCCGGCTGGGCCATGATACGCGACTGGGCGGTTTCCGGTCAGACGGACTACACCCAGATGCTCGCCCCCATGCCCATTGCCATGTCGCTCGGCCTGGGCTCGCCCAAGATGCCTTTCCTCACTCCCGCGCTGGAAAACGTCAACGGACAGGCCATTACCCTGCGCATGGATCACAAGGGCGTGAAGTCCGCCAAGGACATGAAGGGCTTCGTGTTTGCCGTTCCCTTCGACTATTCCATGCACAATCTGCTGCTCCGCTACTATCTGGCGGAAGGCGGCGTGAATCCCGACACGGAAGTGCAGATCCGCATTCTGCCCCCGCCGGAAATGGTGGCCAACCTCAAGGCGGGCAATATCGACGGATTCCTGTCCCCCGATCCGTTCAATCAGCGTGCCGTGTACGAGAAGGCCGGTTTCATCTTCATGCTGACCCGCGACATCTGGCCCGGGCACCCCTGCTGCGCCTTCACCTCTTCCAAAAAGTTCGCGGAAGAGGCTCCCAATACCTTCAAAGCCATTTTCCGCGCCATCATCGACGCCACCATGTTCAGTTCCGATCCGGCCAACCGCAAGGACATCGCCAAGGCCATCGCTCCCCGCAACTATCTCAACCAGCCCGTGGAAGTGGTGGAACAGGTGCTTACCGGCGAGTTTCCCGACGGTCTTGGCAACATGTGTCACGTTCCCGAGCGCATCAATTTCGATCCCTTTCCGTGGGATTCCATGGCTGTGTGGATTCTCAGCCAGCTCAAGCGCTGGGACTACCTCAAGGGCGACGTCGATTATCGCGGCATAGCCGAACAGGTCTTCCTTGCCGCGGACTGCGCTTCGGTCATGAAGGAAATGGGATTCACGCCCCCGACCTCGGCGTACAAGAAGCATGTCGTCATGGGCAAGGAGTTTGATCCCGACAAACCGGAAGAGTACATCAAGAGCTTTGCCATCAGAAAGGCATAGTCTGTTTTCCCGACGGCCGAACAGCGGCCGTTGTCCAAAGCACGGGGACAGAGGCCGGAATGATCGTCATGCCGGCTTCTGTCCCGCATTTTTTTTCGGGTACGCTCATGAACAGTAAATCCCTTTTTCTCTGTCTGCTGCTTGCCGCCGTTTTCCTTGCGCTGTGGCAGCTTCTGGCCCAGGGCACGGAAATGCCCACTCCCGGCGAGGTGGCGGCCGTGTCTCTGGAGTTTCTCAGCGATCCTTTCTACGACGCGGGCCCCAACGACAAGGGCATAGCCATTCTTGTGGGCTACAGTCTCCTTCGTCTCATTTCGGGCTTTGTGCTGGCAAGCGTGGTGGCCGTCATTCTGGGCGTGATTCTCGGACGCAGTCAGACCCTGTTTGCCGCCGCCAATCCGTACATTCAGATTCTGCGCTCCATTTCGCCCATCGCGTGGATGCCGCTGCTTCTGTATTCCGTCAGAGACAGCGAGATGACGGCCTTTTTCGTCATTTTCATGGCCAGCTTGTGGCCTACGCTGGCCAACACGGCCTTCGGCGTGGGCAATATACGCAAGGAATATCTCAACGTGGCGTCCATTCTGCAGATGCGGCCCTCGGAAAAGTTCTTCAAGGTCATTCTTCCCGCGGCCGGTCCCGCCATCGTTGCCGGACTGAAGATATCCATGGGCAGCGCGTGGGTCGCGCTCATTCCCGCCGAGGCTCTGCTCGGCTCCCTGGGACTGGGCTATTTCGTGTGGAACGAATGGAACAACCTGTCTCTGCCGAGCGTCATTTTCGCCATTCTCACCATCGGCGTCGTCGGCGTGATCGTGGACTGGCTGTTTACCAGGCTCGCCAGACGCCTGGCCTACACGGACTGATTTCTTACCGTCAAAGGAGGCATCATGACACCTCTTCTTGAAGTGGACCGGGTAAGCAAGACGTACAACGTTCCCGGCATGAAAGAACCCTACTGCGTGTTTCGCGACATTTCCCTGCAGATACGGGAAGGGGAATTCGTTTCCGTCATCGGGCATTCCGGCTGCGGCAAGTCCACCCTGCTCAACATCATTGCCGGCATCGATCACGCCGATGAAGGCGTCATTCTTCTGAAGGGCAGGGAGGTGAGCAGCCCCGGACTCGACCGCATGGTGGTGTTCCAGAACTTTGCGCTCATGCCGTGGATGACCGTGTATCAGAACGTGCGCCTTGCGGTGCAGGCCGCGTATCCGCACTGGAGCCGCAGCAAGATTCACGAACGCGTGTCTCATTATCTGGAGCTCGTCAATCTGAAGGGCGCGGAGGGCAAGTATCCTTCGGCGCTCTCCGGCGGCATGAAGCAGCGCTGCGGCCTTGCCCGGGCTTTTGCCGTGCAGCCTCCCATGATGCTGCTGGACGAGCCCTTTGCCCAGATCGACGCCTTGACGCGCGGCACCATTCAGGATGAGCTCATACGGATGTGGAACGATACGGGCGTGACCATCTTCATGGTGACGCACGACGTGGACGAAGCCATACTGCTTTCGGACCGCATTCTGCTCATGAGCGCCGGGCCGTTTGCGGAAATCAGGGAGGTGGTTCCCATCGAGATTCCGCGGCCGCGAACCAGGGCGTCCATCATCGAGCATCCCGACTATTACAGGCTGCGCAACCGGATCATTCAGTTTCTCAGTGAGAAGGGAGCCTCGCAGGCTGCGTAGCTTCGATGCAGGATTCCCGGAATCGGACAGGGCGTGCCGACGGCATGCGTCTTTGAGGCGCGCCGTCGGTGCGCTTTTTTTTGGGGGGGAGGGGGAGGAACAAGGCCTCGCCGGGGAATCCGGCAGGGAAGAATCTTTGAGGCGCGGAAGCGGAAAGCTCCCGGAGCTGCTGAAAAAGCATAAGAAAAAAGGCTTATGAGATATTCTCATAAGCCTTTGCTCTCAAATGGTGCGCCCGGAGGGATTCGAACTCCCGACCTACAGGTTCGTAGCCTGTTGCTCTATCCAGCTGAGCTACGAGCGCTTGGTGAAAATGGACATTAGTCGTGCTTCGGAAAAACGTCAAGCATTTTTTTGCCTTTTCCGAAGAAAAAGGCTTGCCTTTTGCGGCAAGCCTTCCGACTGTCATGGTGTGGTGCGCCCGGAGAGATTCGAACTCCCGACCCACAGGTTCGTAGCCTGTTGCTCTATCCAGCTGAGCCACGAGCGCCCGACAACCGCCAACATAGGCAAAAGGCCGGTGGTCGTCAAGCGTTTTTTTCTCATGCGCGCATTTTTTTCGTCAGAGAAGCGTGGAGCGCCCCGACTTGCGGCGCGTCGTTTTTCCCGAAAGCCTTGCGCCGTAATCCCGCATTGCGCCTTGACCATGGAAAGAACGTGTCATAATTTACTCTCATTATGAACTGGGACTGGGATAAACTACAGGAAAAGCGGCAACAACAGCAGAAAAACGGCTGGGGTTCCGCGGGCAGGGGCAACTGGGGAAAGGGCGACGACGATCGCGACGATTCCCAGAAAAACGATAACCGGAACAGGCAGGGCGGCGGTTCTCCCAAGGGCGGACGTCCTTCGTTTTCATGGCCCAAGGCTCCGCAGATCGACGGTCTGCCGAAGATGCGCTGGTGGATTCTTGGCGCGCTGGTGGTCTGGATGCTTTCCGGCATCTACATCGTTCAGCCCGACGAATCCGGCGTGGTGCTTCGCTTCGGCAAGTACGTGCGCACCGAAAATCCCGGACCGCACATTCATCTGCCGTACCCCATAGAAACCGTGTACAAGCCCAAGGTTTCGCAGGTGCGTCAGACGGCCGTGGGCTATCGCGCCCAGTCCGTGGGCGGCGTGTTCCAGCAGGGACGCGTGCAGGCGGTCAACGAGGAATCGGCCATGCTCACGGGTGATGAGAACATCATCAACGTGCAGTTCAACATTCAGTATCAGATCAAGCCCGACGGCGCGGTGGATTACCTGTTCAACGTGATTCAGCCCGATCAGGTGGTCAAGCGCGCGGCCGAGGCGTCCATGCGCGAGGTCATCGGCAAGACCACGCTGGATTCCGCGCTCACCGACGGACGAGTGCAGATTCAGAACGATGTGGCCGATCTTCTGCAGCGCATTCTTGACCGCTATCAGGTGGGCGTGCAGGTGGTGGCCGTGCAGATGCAGGACGTGCAGCCGCCCAGAGAAGTGAGCGATTCCTTCAAGGATGTGGCGAGCGCCCGCGAAGACAAGCAGCGCAGCATCAACGAGGCCGAAGCCTATCGCCGCGACATTCTGCCCAAGGCGCAGGGCCAGGCCCAGGAAATGATAAACAAGGCCGAAGCCTACAAGGAAACGCGCGTGCGCGAGGCCGAAGGCGAGGCGCAGCGCTTCCTTTCCGTGCTCGCCGAATACGAAAAGGCCGAGGACGTGACGAAAAAACGCATGCTCTACGAAACCTTTGAAGATATTTTGAGCAAGCCCGGCATGGAAAAGCTGGTGCTTCCGTCCGACACCGGCAGCCATGTGCTTCCCCTGCTTCCGCTCGACAGCTGGAAAGGCGGCGACGCGGCAAAGGGAGGTACGCAGAAATGAAAGCCGTGAAGCCCTTCTTTTTTGTGATTGTTCTTATGATTGTGGTGCTGGGCCTGCAGCAGAGCCTGTTCATCGTGAATCAGACGCAGCAGGCGCTGGTCATTCAGCTCGGTCATCCTCTGGACAAGGTTTATGGGCCCGGCCTGCACGTCAAGCTTCCCTTCGTGCAGAAGGTGGTGTACTTCGAGGCCCGCATTCTGGACTATGACGCCCGTCCGGCCGAAGCCCTCACGAGCGATCTGAAATCCATCGTGCTCGACAACTACGCCCGCTGGAAAATCGTCGATCCGCTGCGCTTCTACCGCACCATGCGCACGGAACACAACGCGCAGGCCCGTCTCGACGCGGTCATCTATTCGCAGATACGCGCGCACATCGGCCGTCACACGCTCACGCAGGTCGTGGCCGACGAACGCACGTCCATCATGGAGTCGGTGACGGAAAAGGCCTCGCAGCAGATGAAGGAATTCGGCATTGAGATCGTGGACGTGCGCATCAAGCGCACCGACCTTCCCGCCGAAAACCAGCGCGCCATTTTCGACCGCATGCGCGCGGAACGCGAACGTCAGGCCACGCAGTACCGTTCGGAAGGCGCGGAGGAATCCACCAAGATCCGCTCCGGCGCCGACAAGGAACGCGCCGTCATTCTGGCCGAGGCCAACAAGAAGGCGCAGGTGCTCCGCGGTCAGGGCGACGCCGAGGCGGCCCGCATCTACGCCGAAGCCTTCTCACGCTCGCCGGAATTCTATTCCTTCCAGCGCGGTCTGGAAGCGCTCCGCAAGTCCCTCGGAGAAAACACCCGCATGGTCCTCACGCCCGACAGTCCTCTGCTTCAGCCCATCAAGTAGCCGGGGGAAGCATGGAACGACTGGATATGGATCACTTCGACGCGGTGTACGCCCGCATGCTTTTTGTGTCCGGGAAAAGGACGCAGGCGGAACTTGCCGAACTGCTCAATCTGCAGCAGGGAAGCATTTCGGAAGCCAAGAAGAGGGGGATTATTCCGCTGTCGTGGTGCGTCAGGGTGTCTGACCTGTTCCATGTCCGGATGGACTGGCTGCGCTTCGGCGAGCCGCCGGTGTTCATGAGCTCCGTACGTCAGGAGTATCCGGCGAGGGATGAGGGCGTGTCGGGATTCCGTCAGCCTCCCCCTCCGCCGCTGGAAAGGACGCGTCCGGGAGAACTGCCCGTGTACGGAACCGTGCGTTCCGCCGACGGCGCCTTTCCCGTGGTGGATCGTCAGATTTTTCCTCTGGAGTTCACCAGGCGGGGCGTGGAAATATTCCGAGTGCTGGAATCCTGCATGGCTCCGGCGCTCAATGCGGGCGCGCTCGTGGCCGTCGCGCGGGAAGCCGAAGCGGAAAACGGCGCGCTGGTGGCGGTGCTCGGCGGCAGCGGACTGCAGTTCCGCCGACTGTTCATCACGCCCAAGGGTTATGAACTTCGCGCCGAATGCGGCGAGGAAGGTAAAAAAACAAGGCTGGTGTCGAAAGAAGACTGGCCGAACCTTTATTATGGAAGGGCCGTCTGGGCCTTCCAGCCCCTTTAATGGTTGAGGCGTTTCATGTTGATTTCTCTCGGGCCGCAGGCCTTCCTTTCTCCGGCTCCCGTCATGCTGGTGGGAACCTACGATGTTGAGGGGCGACCCAATATCATGACGGCGACATGGGGAGGCGTATGCTGTTCGCAGCCTCCGTGTCTTTCGGTTTCTCTTCGCCGCTCCACGTGGACCTGCCGCGCGTTGCAGCAGAAAAAGGCGTTTACGGTGAGCATTCCCGACAGGGGAATGGCGGGGCAGGCGGATTTCGCCGGACTGGTGTCCGGCAGTCAGGAAAACAAGTTTCAGACGCTCGGGCTCACGCCGGTGCCGGGCGATCATGTGGACGCCCCCTTTGTGGCGGAATGTCCCGTGGTGCTGGAGCTGCTTCTCCGCCACACTCTGGAACTCGGTTCCCACATCCAGTTCGTGGGCGAGATCATAGACGTGAAGGTGAACAAGGATTGTCTGACGCCGGAGGGCCTGCCCGATGCATCCCGCATCGACGCGCTTTCCTTTGCTCCGCTCACCAAGGAGTATTACGGCACGGGCGAATTTGTGGCCCGTGCGTTTGCCGTGGGAAAAACGGTGAAACGTTCTTCCTGACGAGAAACGCCGGGAGAAGGCTCAAAAAATCGGGCGGAGAGTCATCTTCGCCCGATTTTTTTATGCTGTATTCTCGATATGTTACAAATGAAAACGCAAAAAGAATGAAAAAATCGCAAAAAAGTGTTTGACAAGTCGGGGGTAAATGGGCATAACTCGAAAACGCGCTGAGGCACAGCGGCTCAAACGAGCGCCTCG